>JASHTS010000013.1 GCA_030040425.1 Acidobacteriaceae bacterium
GGAAAAAGCGCAAAGCTCTGGAAAACGATGGAAACGTTGATCTCGGCCTCGGTGATGGGCTTTCCGTGCCAGAACACCTGCCCCGCCGAGGGCCGCGAAAGCCCGGTAAGCATGCGCAGCATGGTCGACTTGCCGGACCCCGATGGCCCCAGCAACGCCAGAATCTCGCCCGGCACAATGCTCAGATCGGTCGCGGAGATCACCTGGATGCGGTTTTCGCTCGGCTGCGCATAGTACTTCTCGATGCCTTGCGCGCGGATAATCGCCTCCGCAGCCGGATTCGGGGCCGGATTTGCGGCCGCGGCAGCGCCCGCAGCCGGATTGGCGGCCGGATTCGCAGCCCCGTTCTGGATTGCCGTCTCCTGCATCTGCCTGCTCCGCTCCCCTTCCTGCCCTCGTCTCCTCACCCTCGCGGCCGCCGGTTCGGCGATTTTCGGCGGTCAGGCCTGCTGCCGGCGCCTATTTTTGATTCTGCGGGACGTCCATGGTTACCGGTCCCGCTTCTCAGGGGTCACCGGGCTCGGAACTTTGCGTCATCCGGGTGAAACTTGTTCTCCGGTCCGTTCGTCCCTGGGATTGTAGGCCGGGCGCATTGCGTTCCAGTGAATTGGTGTGGTCCGGCTCCTCTGCGCGGGCCTGTTGCACGGTTTGTGCATTACCAGCGGGAAGTTCCTCCCGCTTTTGCGGTTAGGAGATTTTCCCTTGCCGAGGGTATCATTGCCTTAAGGCGAAAAGCCAGTGAACCGGCGCGGCGTAAGCGCTCAGAAAGGCGCCCCGCAAGCACCCAATCAAATCCCTTCAGCATCCAGAGGAGTATGCTCGAATCTACACAGAAGCCCAAAGTGCTTGTCGCGGACGACGAGCGGGTCATCGCCGATACTCTGGCTATGATCCTCAATCAGAGCGGCTTTGAAGCACGCGCCGTGTATTCAGGAGAAAAAGCTCTCGAACTGGCCCCCACGTTTCAACCCGACATGCTCATCTCCGATGTCATCATGGCCGATTTGAACGGTATCGACGCGGCCGTCCGCATCCGTTCTTTGTTGCCTTCGATCAAGATCCTGCTGTTTTCCGGCCAGGCTGCCACCGCCGATCTGCTCGAAAAGGCGCGTGCGCAGGGTTACGAATTCGAAATCCTGGCCAAACCCGTCCATCCCCAGGATCTGCTCAGCCGCCTGCGCTAGCCGGGCAGCGTTTCTCCCAGCCTCCCATCCCCGGGGGGGGTCATGCGCCATTGCGTGGCACGGCCTGCGTTCAATTCGGCCTTGCCCTCGCCCTCCCCGACCGGCGAAAGTAATCTCTGCCATGCTGCAAGCCCTCCGCTCCCGTCGCGTCTGCGCACCCGGCGGCCTGCGCGCTGCGACGCTCGTCTTCGAGGGCGAAAGAATCCTCGATCTGCGCGCCTGGGATGACACCCCTCCCGGCGCGGCCCTCCGCGACCTCGGTGACCTGGTTCTGCTGCCTGGCCTGGTCGATACCCACGTCCACATCAACGAGCCCGGCCGCACGGCGTGGGAGGGCTTTGAGACGGCCACGCAGGCCGCAGCTTCCGGCGGGGTGACTACCCTCGTCGATATGCCCCTGAATTGCGTCCCCGAGACCATCAACGCCGAGGCCCTCGAAACCAAGCGCGCAGCCGCGAGGGACAAGACCTGGGTCGACTGGGCCGCGTGGGGCGGCGTGGTAAAGGGCAACGCCGATTCCCTTCCCGGCCTCATCGCCGCGGGCGTTCCCGGCTTCAAGTGTTTCCTCATCGATTCGGGAGTTCCCGGCTTCGCCTGGGTCGACGAGAACGATCTGCGCCTGGCGCTTCCGCACCTGCGCGGCGCCGGCCTGCCGCTGCTGGCCCATGCGGAGGTCGCGGGACCAATAGAGGCAGAGACAAAGCACCTGCAAACTTCCGCCCGAGGATGGCGCAGATACAGCGCGTACCTTGCTTCGCGTCCTCATCTGGCCGAAAGCGACGCAATCGCACTCCTCGTGAAGTTGGCAGAAGAATTCCGGACTCCGGTCCACATCGTGCATCTTTCCAGCGCCGGGGCCGCTTTAACCCTCCTGGAACTTGCTCGCGCCCGCGGCCTTCCCATCACCGTCGAAACCTGCGCCCATTACCTCTTTTTCGCCGCCGAAGAGATCCCCGACGGCGCCACCGAATTCAAGTGCGCGCCGCCTATCCGCGACGCGAACAATCGCGAAGCCCTTTGGCGCGCCCTCGAATCCGGCCTCATCGACATGATCACCACCGACCACTCCCCCTGCCCGCCGGCAATGAAGCACAAGGACCCGAGCGATCCGGAATTCGGCCGCTTCGATAAAGCCTGGGGCGGCATCGCTTCGCTCGGCCTGGCGCTTCCGGTCGTCTGGACCGGCATACATCAGCGCGGCCTAACCGCGGATTTCGACATCGGCCGCATCGCCGAGTGGATGGCCGCCGCGCCGGCGCGCCTCGCCGGCTTCAGCGGCCGCAAAGGCGCGCTCGCCGCCGGCGCCGACGCCGATTTCGCCGTCTTCGATCCCGACGCGGAGTGGACGGTCGCTTCCGCCGACCTGCGCTTCCGTCACAAGCTCTCGCCTTATCTCGGCGCGCATCTGCGCGGACGCGTGCTTGAGACCTGGCTGCGCGGCAAGCCCGCTTTTGTTGACGGCGGCATCGCCGGCTGCGCACGCGGACGGGAGCTCTTACGCTCAACTGGCAACCTGGAGCCGGCTCGCGCATGACCGAACACGACCTGACTGCCCGCGCCCGCCGCGTGCTCGCCGAATGCCGCTTGCTCGCCGGCATGACCGAGGAGCCCGGCGGCATCACGCGCCGCTTCCTCACGCTGCCGGTCCGCGATGTACATGCGCATCTCTCGGCGCGCATGAAGTCCCTCGGCATGGCCGTGCGCGTCGACGCGATCGGCAACCTGCGCGGGCTGTGGCATCCGCCCAACGCCGGCATGCGCCGCCTTCAGATCGGCTCACATATCGACACCGTGCCCAACGCCGGCGCCTTTGACGGCGTGCTCGGGGTTGTCCTGGCCCTCGAGCTCGTGGAAACTGCCCTTGAGAAAATTGCACTCGTCCAAAACGCAAGAGAGCGTGAGCCCATGGCCCTCGAGGTCATCGCCTTCAGTGAGGAGGAAGGCGTGCGCTACGGCGCGCCTTTTCTCGGCAGCCGCGCCTTCGCCGGCTCCTTCGACCCCAGGCTTCTCGCCCTGGAAGACGCAGACGGCGTGCGCATGGATGCGGCCGTTCGCGCCTTCGGCCTCGATCCCGAAGCAATCGACGAAGCCGCCCTCGATCCAAAGGAAGTTCTCGGCTTTTTCGAAATCCACATCGAGCAGGGCCCAGTGCTCGAAGCCGAAGACCTGCAGCTGGCCGTCGTCGAAGGCATCGTCGGCCAGTCGCGTCTCGCTTTCCGCTTTACCGGGCAGGCCAACCACGCGGGCACCACGCCCATGCATCTGCGCCACGATGCGCTCGCTGCCGCGGCTGAGTGGATCGTGGCCGTCGAGTCCATTGCCGGCACCGAAGACGGGCTCGCAGCCACCGTAGGCAAGCTCGATGTGCAGCCCAACGCCGCAAACGTCGTCCCCGGCGCGGTGGAGCTGAGTCTTGACGTGCGCCACATGAGCAATCTCACGCGCACCCATTGGGTGCGTTCCCTCATCAACGCGGCGCAAAGCGCAGCCCACAAGCGCGGCGTGGAAGTGACGTGGAGTGAAAACCTGGATCAGCCCGCCGTGGAAATGGACAAGCGGCTCACTGCGGAGCTGGCGGAGGCGCTCCAGGCTTGCGGACTTCCCGCGAAGCGCATGCCCAGCGGCGCCGGCCACGACGCCATGATGATGGCCGCGCGCGTGCCCGCCGCCATGCTCTTTCTGCGCAGTCCCGGCGGCATCAGCCACCATCCCGATGAATCCGTGCGCGAGGAGGACGTGGAGGCCGCGCTGCGTGTGGGCGCAAAATTCCTTGAGCGCCTTGCGGCGTTCGTCGGCTAAAATCAACCCACGGCTTGCGCGTCCGCCAAGAACCTTCGGTGTTCCATCCATTTCGGCGCGGCGCGGAGCTGTGACGAAACAGGTGGGATGTTCCGTGCCCCGTCCATTGCGCGTTTTTTGCGAAATGGGTGGGATACCGCAGTCCCTCCGCGTCGCTCGAAAAGATTCCCCTCGAGGGTCCTCCGTGCATCACCTGGGATCAACACGAAGCAGTCTCAAACCCGATCACCTGCTGCAAACGCCGGACACCTTCATCCGTACGCCGCTGCCCGGCGCAGAAGGCGTCCAGTTCGTCATCCATGCCGCGCCGCAACTGGGCGCGCGCTTCACCGAGATGACTGCGGAGTTCACTGAGGGCGGCACGCTTGGCCCCACGCAGGCGCAGCGCTTTCTTTACGTCCTCGAAGGCAGACTCGGGCTCACCCTCGGCCGCAAAACCCGCGCTCTCGCGCCCGGCGGCTTTGCTTACCTGCCGCACAGCGCGCCGCACGCGGTGCATGCGAAGACCGCAGCCCGCGCCATCGTCATTGAAAAGCCCTACCAGCGCCAGGCCGGCGCCGCCCGCCCCGAGATGCTCTTCGGCAAGCAGTCCGAGGTCCCGGCCACGCCCGTCCTTGGCGATGAAAGCCTGCGCGTCCAGATGCTGCTGCCCGATGATTCGTCCTACGATTTTGCGATGAACATCATGACCTACGATCCGGGCGCGGCCTTGCCCATGGTCGAGGTGCACGTGATGGAGCACGGCCTGCTGATGCTCGAGGGCGGCGGCATCTACCGCCTCGGCGACTCGTGGTACTCCGTCAAGGCCGGCGACTTCATCTGGATGCGCGCCTTCTGCCCGCAGTGGTTCGGCGCGCTGGGCAAGAAGCCCGCAAAATATCTCATCTACAAAGACTCGCGCCGGCATCCGCTGGAAGGCCGCTGCGCATGACCGCCGTCACCGCGCGCCCGCCACTGTCTATCGACCGTCTCATCGGCGAGCTCAACACACTGGCGCAGATTTCTGAAGCCGACCCTCCCGTCGTCACCCGCGTCGTCTTCGGCGAAGCCGACCAGCGCGCCCGCGCTTACGTGCGCGGCCTGTGCGAGCAGGCCGGCCTCGCCGTCACCGTCGACGCCATCGGCAACACTTTCGCCCGCTGGCCTGGGTCCGATCCCGCGCTCGCGCCCGTCGCCACCGGCTCGCACATTGACGCCATTCCCAACGCCGGCCTCTACGACGGCTGCGTGGGCGTGCTCGGCGGCCTCGAAGCCATTCGCGTCTTGAAGCAGCTCGGCTATACACCGCGCCGCTCCATCGAGCTGGTGATCTTCACTGCCGAAGAACCGACGCGCTTCGGCATCGGCTGCCTGGGCAGCCGCATGATGGCCGGCGTGCTCACGCCCGCGCAGGCGCTCGCTCTTCGCGACAAAGAAGGCCGCAGCCTGGAAGAGCTGCGCGCACAGGCCGGCTTCTCCGGCCCGCTCGAATCCGTCCTCCAGCCCAAAGGTCGCTTCCATCAATTCATCGAGCTGCACATTGAGCAGGGCCCCATCCTCGAAGCCGAAGGCCTCGACCTCGGCCTGGTCACGCACATCGCCGCGCCGGCCAGCCAGCGCATCGTCATTGAAGGCG
>JASHTS010000129.1 GCA_030040425.1 Acidobacteriaceae bacterium
CCTGCCACCACTTTCCCTAGCATTTTGCCCACGGTTGCGTTCGTTGCTGTGATCGAACGCGATGAAGGAGAGGGAGACGCAAACGGGACCGCAGAGATTTGCCTGCCCGGTGCCGCACCATCTACTTATCCAATTTCGATTACCTTTACGAAGAGCAGGTTAGCGCGGATCATCCTAAACGCGCAAGGAATTCCAATTCAGAAAGAGGGATTGGTTAAGTTCCGACTCGTTCTTCCCGATGGCTCATGTGGAGAGGCATCGTTCCTCGTCACGGGTATCTCTGCATCCTCCAAGGCCGTTACAGAGGCTGCGGCGACGACTCGATGATGATGCTCTAGCAACGTAGCGGTGGGTATTGCATCTTCCCGTCAAAAGCGTATGATTGCACCCAACAGCCAGCCTCCCTCTAAAACACCTGCGTAGTCTCCCCTCTCGCCTGTAGAGGAACCTATCTATCGAACCCAATCTTCATGGGGCTGGCTAGAACAGCCGGGAGGAATCCCGGCCTGTTTTACACATTGCAAGTTTTCCCGACAAGAGTAATATCGAGCTAGCAGCCCTTTCCCCACGAAAACCCTCCCTAGACTGCTCGGTCGCTGATGACCACGGGCCACCAATTCGCGGCGAAACTCCGTGAGGAGCTTAAGCGCCTCGAACGAAGCATAGCCCTCAACCCAGATGATCTATCGCTACTCAAGTTGAAGGGCCTGCTCCTTGCGAAAATTGCCGAGCTGGAACGGCTGGAAACGCCGAAGGAAAAGTAGCAACGCGCTATAAGGACACGACCTAGAGTTCCCCTCAATACTCCCAATTCAGGAAACTCCCCCGGAATCGCAGGCGCGATCATGGCGCACTCCGCGGCATGCCGGCTCGCATTGGCTCCGCTCCTCCAGGTCTCCGGTTCGCCAGTGATCGTGGTGGGCATCACCCATTCGCAAACCTGCCTGGTTTTGCGGGACCGGCTTCGGACGCTGCGCGAAGCCGGCTTCCGCGTTGTGCTGGTCTCAAGTCCCGGCGCGCTTCTCGAGAGCTCTGCTTCCGCGGAGGGCGTCGAAGCAGTTCCGCTGCCCATGCGCCGCACCATCGCGCCGCTTGCCGATCTGCTCTCTTTCCTGCGCCTCTGGCGCGTGCTCGGAACCTATAAGCCGGATGTGGTTGAGTTCAGCACGCCCAAGGCGGGTTTGCTGGGATCGCTGGCGGCCTGGCTGCGCCGTGTACCGCATCGCGTGTATCTGCTGCGGGGACTCAAGCTGGAGACGGCCCACGGCGTCAAGCGGCTGGTTCTGCTCGCCGCGTTGCGCCTGGCTGCGGCCTGTGCTCATGTGGTCTTGTGCAACAGTGAGAGTCTTCGCGCCCGGGCCCGGTCGCTTGGCATCGCGCCGGAGCGAAAGCTGATATTGCTCGGGCCAGGTAGCAGCCACGGCGTGGACACCGTCCGGTTTTCGCCGGGAGCAACGGAGGTGCGCGAGAGACTCGGGCTTGGGCGCGGCGGGCCTGTGATTGGCTTTGTGGGACGCTTGACCCGCGACAAGGGAATACCCGAACTGGTGGAGGCTCTCGAGACAATTCGGGCAGCCGAGCCGTCCGCGCGGCTGCTTCTTGTGGGCTGGTTTGACGACTCCGAAGATGCGATCGATCCGGCGCTGCGGGCTCGCATCGCCGCCCATCCTGGAATCTTTTGCTCTGGGTTCGTGAGCGAGCCCACACCCTTCTATCGCGCCATGGATCTGCTGGTTCTACCCACGAAGCGGGAGGGCTTGCCGAATGCGGTGCTCGAAGCCGCGGCATGCGGCATTCCGGTGGTGACAACGGAAGCGACAGGCGCGCGCGATTCGGTCCGGCACAACGTGACCGGGCTGCTGATTCCACCCGGCAGCCCAGAAGCCATCGCTGAGGCTGTGCTCGCGCTTTGGCGGAATCCCATGCGCCGTCTGTGGATGGGCAGGGCCGCACGCGCCTGGGCCTGTGAGCACTTCGCGAGTGACCGGGTGCTTCAACTCCACGTGGTCTTTTATGCACGGATGCTGAGGCAGCTCACGCCGGCCGATCCGGGGAGGGAACGGACTCGCCTGGAAACAGCTCCGTCTGACCTGCCTCGACCGTCTCTGGGGGAACCCGTCTGCGGCCGGGCGCGCCAATCAAGCTGAGAATCTCGAGGGCTTGGATTGCCTGGCGTGGAACATAAATCCGCTGCGTGTTTGACCGCGTGTCCGGAGGGACAAGAAGCAGTCCGGGACCCTCGATCAGGGTCAGGTCGTTTGCAGCCAGGCCCTCCAGCTCGTCGCCGTCGGTCAGTTTCAAGCGCAGCCAAAGACCCGCCGTCCTGGGGCGGATGGAAAAGCGCTTGCGCAGAATCCGTTCTGGATTGGTCTGGTCGCCGCTCGAGGAGGGCAGATCGCGGACGTAGCAAATCCATTTCACCTGCTCCCAGGCGATGCGCAGCACTTTTCCGTTGAGGTCGAGGATCTCCAGTTCTGCTGCATCCCGGGCGAAGCCGAGGCCCGCGTAGCCGACGCACCAGTCCCTGGAGAACTTACGCACGATCACTGGTTTGCGCGCTGAGGCCATTGCATTGGATTGTCGCACGGACCCGATCTGGGCGGGCATCTCGAATGCGCGATGCCCGATCCGGTTCAGCGGTGAAGATCATCCAACCGGATGATAGGTGTTGCGGCCGTGGCGCTCGCGGCGATGACGGAACGGAAGGACTCCCATTTTCCTGCCCGTCAGCCCGGACCGATGTTGACTGAAGGAGCGCAAAACCTGCAATTCATTCGTGTTAGCGCTGGCCTTCCGACCCCGGTTGTGTTAATGTACTGCTTTGCCGGCCCTGCCCGCAAATGGCTCTAAGGGCAGCCACATGAGGAACTTGGAAGAGGCGGAGACGACGGAAACAGAAAACGATGCCCGATTACATCTACCTGCTTGAGAACCGGCTCTCCGCAGACCAGCGGCACGCGCTCCATCAATTGCGTGAAGCCGCCGGCAATGCGGGGACGATTCTGTTTCTCACCGGAGATGCGGTTCGCGACCTCACCAGCGGACATGCCGTGCGCGAACTTGAAGTGGCGATTCATGGAAATGCGCTCAAATTCAAGAAACCAATAGAAAAAATGGGTGGCAAAATCTGGGGAGAAGACGAGGAATCGCGCAGCCTTTACCTCTGTTTCCCTGGAACGGTTCGCGTGGACCTGATCAGCACCCACAGGGTTGAGTTTCCCAAGCCTGGGCGCCCGGTTTTTCACCCGGCCTCGATCCAGGAAGACCTTCGCCGGCGAGACTTCACCGCCAATTCCATGGCCATTTCACTGAACGAGGGCTCGTATGGTCTGCTCATGGACCCCCTCAACGGCGCGGCCGATATTGAGTCCCGCACCCTGCGGCTGGTTTCGAACTACGGATTCCTCGAGGAACCGGCGCTGCTGATCCGCGCCACCCGTTATCGCGCCCGCCTGGGGTGGGAGATGGACCCGAGAACGGTTTCGCGTTACGAGAACGCAAAATCCGAAGGAGTTATCGAACATCTTTCTGCGCACGCGCGGTCGCAGGAGCTTGAGCAGATTGGGCATGAAGAAGAGGGTCTGAAAGTGTTGCGCGCCCTCGAGGAAGAAGGGTGGATGACCGCGCTGTACCCAGCCTGGACTGTCGGCAAGGCCGACGAAGCGAAACTGAAGGCTCTGCACGACCTCGCCGTAGAGTTACTGATGCAGGGAATTCATGCCGATATCTCTGCGGCGCAGATGCAGCTGCTGACGGCGGGAATGGCGTCTCGGGAGTTGGCTGCACTCAAGAAACTCATGCTGCGGCCGGGGTTCGTGGAAGAGTGGAACAGCCTGGATTCGCTGGCTGGCGGTTTTGCGAAAGTTCTCCTGGCCAAGCAGAATGCGGTTCCTTCGGCGAGCTTCAAGCTGTTCACGAGTTATGACCCGGAGGCCGTTCTGTGGCTTGGGTTTACGTCAAAGAATCCGGCTGTGATCGAGCGCTATAACCAGTTCCTGAAGGTCTGGCCGGAAGCCAAGCAGCGGATGCCGTATCTCCTGATGCAGGAGATGCGCATTACTCCGGAATTGCCCCGCTACAGCGAGTTGCTTCATGCCATTTTCCTGCAACTGATTGATGGCCGGCTCACCACGCCTGAGGAGATGCGTGCGTTTCTCGAGCCGTATTCTCCACCGGCTCCGCCTCCCCAGGTGAGCATCAAGAAGACGCGCGCTCGCCGCAGCGCTGAATCGAAGATCAAGGATCTCGAGGATGAAGAGGAGTCAGAAGGAGCGATAGCCGGCGGAGACGATCTGGACGAGATCGGAGGCGAGGACGACGAGATGGAGATGGCCTTGCCGAAAGGTGAGATAGCGGACGAGGCGGACGAGGACGCGGAAGACGACGAGGAGCAAGGCGAGTCGGTGCCGGAGACGGCCTCGAAGCGAAAGTCTTCAGCCAAAGGCGAGACCAGGGCGGATGGGAAAGCCGGTAAGGCTGGCCCGGTGGCGAGCACCAAGCCACCTGTTGCGCCCTCGACCGGGATACCGGCGCCGGGAAAGAAATCTGCACCTGCGGCGCTCCCTGCACCGGGAATGAAAGGCAAACCCGCTGCAGGCGTCTCCCAACCCCCAGCTTCCCCGATCAAGGCCAAGCCGGTGCCGGCTAAGGCTGCTCCCGCAACAAAGAAGCCGGCTGCTCCGCCGAAAGCGGTAAAGCTGCAAAAGCCAGCACCAAAAGCGCCGGGCAAGGCCGTGGCCAAACCGGCCGCCAAAACCGCCGCCAAGAAGCAGGCGAAGGCTGCGCCGGCGAGACCTATGGCCAAGAAAGCAAAAGCCGCGCGACCAGCCTCGGCGAAGGTTGGCAAATCTTCCAAGCCGGCCAAGCCCGCACCCAGGAAGCACGCCAAGAAGCGTCGATGAACATGCCGCAGCACTCGGCGCGCTGCGGGTCTCCGCTCCGTTTCTCCACTGTTCCCGGTATCTGAATTTTGTTCGGGGGATTTGCCCCGGCCTTCGGCCTCTGAAAATCTTCCGCCGGTCCTGTTCCCGGAAGTAACCCCCCGGCCCATCTCCGCATCTTTCTCTATCGCGCGGCAATTATCTGCGCCAACGCCGATCCATGCGCATTTTCAATCTTTTCGCTTGTGCTCATTCCCTCCGTTTGCAAGTCACTGGGAAAGGATGAGTCAATGAAGCTGTCGGAAGGGCGCAAGCGTGTTGTGATTGAAGATGTCTCGCCGCAGCTCGATGGAGGGAGACACCCTGTCCGCCGCGTGGTGGACAACGAAATCTCCGTCAAGGCTGCAATCTTTGCCGATGGCCACGACCTGCTGGCGGCTCGTCTTCTTTATCGCCCCAAGTCCGAACGGCGCTGGCGTTCTGCGCCCATGTACCCGGGCGACAACGACCTCTGGCAGGGGTCGTTCCTTCCCGGGAAAATCGGAGCCTGGGTCTTCACCATCCAGGGCTGGATCGATCGCTTCGAAACCTGGGCGAGCGATCTGAAGAAGCGGCTCGGCGCCCAAGCTGCACAAGCCGATTCCGGCCGGGACGCGATTGCCGATGCCTACGACCTCGCCCTGGCCCTGCGCACCGGGGCAATCCACGTGCATCAGGCTGCATTGCGCGCGCGCGGCGCCGACCAAAAAAAACTGGCCGAGACGGCGCGAATGCTTAACCATCTGGCCGACGAGAACAGGGCCGCGTACAACTATCCCCTGGACCAGGACGTACACCGGCTGATGGCCGCTTATCCGGACCTGCGCTACGCCACGCAATTCGATGGCGAGTTGCCGGTCTGGGTCGATCGCGAACGCGCCTGCTTCTCCTCCTGGTACGAGCTGTTTCCCCGTTCTTCTTCACCGCTTCCGGGCAAGCACGGAACCTTTGCCGACGTGGAGCAGCAACTGCCGGAGATCGCCGGCATGGGTTTCGACATCCTTTACCTGCCTCCCATCCATCCTATCGGCCGGACGTTTCGCAAAGGGCCAAACAACGCCATGGATGCTGGACCGGACGCGCCGGGCAGTCCCTGGGCGATCGGTGACCGGGAGGCGGTCGCGTGCGCATCCGTGGGCGCAAGCCGGAGCGGCGATTGCGGAGGGCACAAGTCGATCCACCCCGAGTTGGGCACGTTTGCCGATTTTGACCGGCTGGTTGCCGCCGCCAATGCACACGGACTTGAGATCGCGCTCGACATCGCCTTCCAGTGCTCTCCTGACCATCCCTGGGTTACCGAGCATCCCTCCTGGTTCGTCATCCGGCCTGATGGATCGATTCAATACGCGGAAAATCCGCCCAAGAAATACCAGGACATCTATCCGCTCAACTTCGAGTCGCCCGATTGGCGCTGCCTGTGGAACGAACTCTACTCGGTCTTCGAGTTTTGGATCGGCCATGGCGTGCGCGTCTTCCGCGTCGACAATCCGCACACCAAGGCGTTGCCTTTCTGGGAGTGGTGCCTGGACAAACTGAACAGCCGTTATCCCGACGTGATTTTTCTCGCCGAGGCATTCACGCGGCCGCACGTCATGTATGCGCTGGCGAAGAGAGGATTTACGCAGTCTTATACCTATTTCACCTGGCGCAACACGAAGGCAGAACTGGAGAGTTATCTCGAAGAGATCACACGGCCGCCGGTCAGCGATTATTTCCGGCCGAACTTTTGGCCGAACACGCCCGACATCCTCCACAAAACGCTGCAGAAGGGCGGCCGGCCAGCCTTCATGCACCGGCTGATCCTGGCGGCCACGCTCTCGTCCAATTACGGAATTTACGGGCCGTCCTACGAGCTGGCGGAGAGTGCTCCCGCACGCCCTGCGCCGGGTAAAACGGAATCGGAAGAATATCTCGACAGCGAAAAGTACGAAATCCGCCAGCGAAGCCGCAATGCGCCTGGCACGCTGGTTCCGCTGATCACCACGCTCAATTGGATCAGGCGCGCCAACCCGGCATTGCACCGCAATCGTTCTCTGCATTTTCACGGAATCGACAACCCGAATCTCCTTTGCTACTCCAAATCAACCGCAGGGTTTGAAAACATAATCCTCATCGCCGTCAACCTGGATGCATTCGACGAACAGGCCGGCTGGACCAACCTCGATCTCGAGGAACTCGGCGTCTCCGCCGAAGAAAGTTTTCTCATGGAAGACCTGTTGACGGGTGCGCATTTCACCTGGCGCGGCCGCCGCAACTATGTAGCGCTGCGGCCGGGCCTTCAACCCGCGCACATCTTTCGCCTGACACGCTGAATCTTGAGCCCCGTCTGGACCGCGCACCCGTGGGCAAACTGCCCGGAGAAAATGGATAGTGAAGAAACTGGCGAGCGCGACGGATCCTTATTGGTATAAGGACGCAATCATCTACGAGCTGCACGTGCGCGCCTTTGCTGATTCGAACGGCGACGGCATTGGTGATTTTCCCGGCTTGCTCGCGCGTCTCGACTACCTCCAGGATCTCGGCATCACCTGCATCTGGCTCCTGCCTTTCTTCCCTTCGCCCCTGCGCGATGACGGATACGACATCTCGAATTACACCGACGTCAATCCTTCTTATGGGACTCTCGACGACTTCAAAGAGTTCCTTGAGGCCGCGCATCAGCGTGGGATGCAGGTGATGATCGAGCTGGTGGTCAATCACACCAGCGATCAGCATCCCTGGTTCAAAGCCGCGCGCCTTGCACCGCCCGGATCACCCGAACGCGAAATGTATGTGTGGTCCGATACCGACAAGCTCTATAAAGACGCGCGCATCATCTTCACCGACACGGAAAAATCCAACTGGACGTGGGACGAGACCGCCAGGGCCTACTACTGGCACCGTTTCTTCTCGCATCAGCCCGATCTGAACTTCGACAACCACCTGGTGATTGAAGAGGTGCTGAAGGCGATGCGCTTTTGGCTGGACATGGGCGTGGACGGGCTGCGCATGGATGCGATTCCGTACCTTTGCGAGCGCGACGGCACTTCCTGCGAGAATCTGCCGGAGACGCACGCGGTGGTGAAGGTGCTTCGCGCCGCGATCGACGCCGGTTACGGCAATCGGCTGATTCTGGCGGAAGCGAACCAGTGGCCCGCCGACGTGCGCCCCTACTTCGGCGATGGCGACGAGTGCCACATGGCCTTTCATTTCCCCCTGATGCCGCGCATCTACATGGCGCTGCGCCAGGAGGACCGGCTGCCGATCACCGACATTATGGCGCAGACTCCGCCGATTCCCGACAACTGCCAGTGGGCTCTCTTCCTGCGCAATCACGACGAGCTCACGCTGGAGATGGTGACCGACGACGAGCGCGACTACATGTATTTTGCGTATTCCACTGACCCGCGCATGCGCATCAACGTGGGCATCCGCCGGCGGCTTGCGCCTCTTGTGGACAACAATCGCCGCCGCATTGAGCTGCTCAACTCGCTGCTGCTCAGCTTTCCCGGAACGCCCATCCTTTATTACGGCGATGAAATCGGAATGGGCGACAACATTTATCTGGGCGACCGCAACGGCGTGCGCACGCCCATGCAGTGGACTTCGGACCGAAACGCCGGCTTTTCCAAGTGTGATCCGGCGCGGCTTTATCTGCCCGTCATCATGGACTACATCTACGGCTTTCAGGTGATCAACGTCGAAGCCCAGCTGAGCGACCAGTCGAGCCTGTTGCACTGGATGCGCAATATGATCGCTCTGCGCAGACTGTTCCAGGTCTTCGGTCGCGGCACGCTTACCTTTCTGAATCCCGCCAACCGGAAGATTCTTGCTTATCTTCGCGACCTGGAACATGAAGATGGAACCCGCGAAACTGTTCTCTGCGTGGCCAACCTCAGCCGGTCCGCGCAGCCGGTCGCGCTCGATCTTTCCCTCTTTGCGGGATCGGAACCCGTAGAGATGCTCGGCTACGTTCCCTTTCCGATGATTACGGAGACGCCGTATACCCTGTCGCTTGCGCCCTACTCTTTCTTGTGGCTTGAGCTGCAAGCGCCGCAAACCGAGCCCGCACCGGGCGCCGCATTCGATGCGAAAACCTGGCAGCAATCGCCCGCCGAAGAAACGCTCTCCCTTGCAACTCTGAGCGGCGGATGGCGAAGTCTGTTTGCAGGTCGCGCGGCGGCGCTGATCGAAGCCGCCGTGCCCGCATGGCTGCCGCGCCAACGCTGGTTTGGAGCCAAAGCGCGCACCATTCAATCCGCACGCATTCGCACCTGGGTCGAGTTGCGCCCGCCGACAGGCGACGGCTGCCCCGATGCGGCCGCGCCGGACGGTTCTTCCGCCGAATCTGCGCGCATGTTTCCTGCCTTGTGCTTCCTCGATGTTGCGTACGCTGCGGGCCCTCCTGAGGTGTACCAGGTTCCGCTTGCGGTGAGCACGGGCCAGGAGGCCGCGGATGTAAACGCGCGCCAACCGGCCAGCATCCTGGCCACGTTTCACTTGAACGAAGGCGATCTTGTTCTCCATGATGCCTCCTGGCTTGAGGATTTTCAACAGAATCTGCTCGACTTGATCGCCTGCAATACAAGACTTCTGCTGGCCGGCGAGGCGGCAGACGAAGATGATCCGGGCGCCGCGCGATCAGAAAACGCAAACAGCGGACCCGCCCATGCAACGCCGCCCGCGGAACCAGTGGTTGCCCCAGCGCCGGCAGATTCTTCATCCACGAGTCTGGCCGAAAGTTTGCAGAGAACCCAGGCAGAGACAGCGGTGAACCCTCCGGTTGTCCCCGCCCCGCTCACCGCGCAACCCGGCGAAGCCGCCGGCCCGCCGCGTTCCGAGGCGCCCGCGCCGGCGCCGTCGAGCTCGCAGCGTCTGCAGCCGCGGGAGTCGCCCGCTGCGGGTGAATCCATTCCGCCCGGCGGCCGGCTCGACGCAAGCGCCTCCGCTGCATTCAGGCGTGCGCAGAGCGACGGGCGCGTGAGTTCGCGTCTCGGCTCGGCCGAGCAGTCCAATACGTCGATCCTTTACGGCAGAGAATTGTTTCTCAAGCTTTTTCGCAAGCTCGAGCCGGGCGAAAATCCGGACGTGGAGGTCGGCCGATTCCTTACGGAGGTCGCGCATTTTCCGCATATTCCTCCATTTCTGGGCGAGATTTCGCTCACTCTGGCGAACATGGAGAAGACTACGGTCGCGCTTTTGCAGGGACTGGTGGTGGGTGCGAGCGATGGCTGGGAATGGTTTCTTGATCAAATTGCGACGATCTTTGCGCAAGCAGCCGAGCTTTCGCCGCCGGCAGAGCTCTCCGGCGCCGCTTTTTCTTCCGGGAGATTGCCCTCCGCGATTCTTGAGGCATCGCAAGCATCACTCCAGACAGCTCGCCTTCTCGGCAGGCGCACCGCGCAGATGCACATCGCTCTCGCCACGCCGACGGAGAACCCCGCATTTTCACCGGAACCATTCACCCGCGACGACCTGGTACGCGATGCGGAGCGGATTGAGAGTCAGATCAAATCGGCCCTTGAGCTCTTACGGCTCGAGGTTTCGCGGATGGATGAGCCGACAGCCGATGCGGCCGCGCTGCTGCTCTCGCGAAGGCTGGAACTGATCTCCCGCGCCCGCGCCATCGCTACTTTGGCGCCCGGCGGAAAACGCATCCGCATTCACGGAGATTTTCATCTTGGCCAGACATTGCGCACGCCTGACGCAAAAAGCAGCAATGCAAAGGCGACGCTAAGTGCGGAGCCGGGGGACTTCGTTTTTCTCGACTTCGAAGGAGAACCGGCGCGTCCGCTCGCCGAGCGCCGGCGCAAGCAGTCTCCCTTGAAGGACGCAGCCGGAATGATGCGCTCGTTTTCTTATGCAGCCCATTTCGCGCTCAGCCGGTTTCTGGAGACTGCCGGCCAAGACAGAGTTCCAGTACCGCCGGACCTTCTGCGCGCCTCTGCGCATTCCTGGCATACTGAAGCTTCCGCTCAATTTCTGAGCGGCTATCGAAGTGCAATGCAAGAGAACCCGGAGCTGCTGCCCGCGCGGGAGCAGACGCAGATACTGCTCGACGGCTACTTGCTCGAGAAAGCGCTCTACGAATTGCTTTATGAGTTGAACAATCGTCCGGCGTGGGTCGCTATCCCAATTTCCGGCATCTTATCGCTTTAAGGAGACCCTCGTTCGATTAGCCCCAGTGCGGCTGCCGCACAGGTTCGCAAGTTTTCCTGAAGAGAATGGCGACCACCGATCCGATTCCAGTTTCGGCTTCCGTTATTGAGCGGCCAGCGGCCCATTTGCTGGTGATGGTCGCGGCCATGCCTGCGGATCAGTTCGAAAGGCTGCTCACGAATCTCACTGCGGCATTTCCGGCCGAAAGCATGCTGGTGGCCACGCAAAACGAGTTCGCATCGGGCGCATTTTCCGATCTGCGCATCATGCTTGCGCCGTCCACTGGCGCCGCATGGGCCTCGACCGCGGCGGATTTCCTGAATGCCTTCGAACTGGCTCGCGAGGAGAATGTGCGCGCGGTGCTCATGCTCGGGCCCGGATCGGACTCGCTCAGTGCCGCGGCCCTGCGCGCGCTTGCCGGCGCTGTGCTCTCTTCGTTGGTCGATCTGGCCGTGCCCTTCTATGCCCTTCCGCCGTACGCCGGACTCATCAACTCCGCGATTCTCTATCCCCTGACACGGGCGCTGTTCGCGTCGCGCATCCGTTTTCCGCAGGCGATCGATCTCTGCCTGTCGATGCGCATGGCCGAGCGCCTCGCCGGAGCTGCGCGCCGGTTTACTTCGAGCAACCAGCCCGACACCCTTATCTGGCCGGTGAACGAGGCAGTGGCTGCCGGCTACGCGATGGATGAATTCGACGTCGGCCCACGCGCCCTGCCGCAGCCGGCGGATGTCGACGTGAACGCTATTCTTTCGCTGGTCACGGGGTCGCTGTTTGCCGATGTCGAATCCAAGGCCGCACTGTGGCAACGCCCGCGCCGGTTGCCGCCTCCGCGGCGGCCGCTTCACGACTTGTCGAACGCCGACGGAACGCCGGATATCGCCCGTATGATCGAATCGTTTCGCTTTGCGTACTCGAACCTGCAGGAGATCTGGTCTCTGGTGCTTCCCCCGAATTCTCTGCTCGGGCTGAAGCGTCTTTCGGTCACCGACGCCGCGCTGTTTCGCATGCCGGATCCGCTCTGGGCGCGTATCCTGTTCGATTTTCTGATTGCGTACCGGCTGCGCACCATCAACCGCGGACATCTGCTGGGCGCGCTGATTCCGCTCTATCTCGGCTGGGTGGCTGGACACATCAACATTACGGCTGCGGGAATGAGCTCGGAACGGCATATTGAGGCAGTGGCCGCAGCCTTTGAGGCAGACAAACCGTACATGGTCTCGCGATGGCGCTGGCCGGATCGGTTCAAATCGTGAGCGCCGCCAGGCCCGCGTCGGAAAGAGGCCGGTGGCAGGAAAAGTGAGTCAAGGAGTCAATTCCATGCTCAGCATGTTTTTATTTCTCCTCCAATCCAATCCTTACGCAGTGTCACAGCCGATGTACACAGACAATGCCTCCGTCTGGCGCCATATGTCCGATGCCCTGCATCAGTCCGTGTACCGCGTGCTTACGCTTTTGATCGCCGTTCTCCCCGGAATCCTCGCCTTTTTCCTGGCTTTGGTTGTCTTCAGCTTAATCGGCGTGATCATTTCGGCAGTGCTGCGGAGCATTCTGGTTTTCGTAAAGTTCGACAATCGCATAACCCGGTTTCGCGGCAATACGGAGTGGACGCCGTCCGCGCCTCCGTCTGCTCTGGTGGCTCGGGTCTGCTTCTGGGTCTGGGTGCTCATCGGCCTCATCATTGGCGTGGCCGCGTTCGACGCGTCTTACGCTGCGGGCACTCCGTTGCCCATCTCACTGCTCCCTTACTTGACGCATACTGTCGGCGCCATCCTTCTTCTCATCGCCGGAACCCTGATCGCGCGGTTTCTGGCGCGCTCGGTTCTCATCGGAGGAGTGAATGCGCAACTGCAGTACGCTCGCTTTCTCTCTCTCGGCGTCAAGTGGCTGGTGCTGGTACTCACCGCGGCCATGGTGCTCGATCATCTGGAGATTGGCGGAAACATCGTGGAGCTGGCTTTCGGTATTCTCTTCGGCGGCATCGTTCTCGCGCTGGCGCTGGCCATCGGCCTCGGATCGCGCGACCTGGTGAGCCGCTCTCTCGAAAGCCATGTGGAGCGTGCCGGCGAGCGAAATGCCGGCCCGCCGAACGCTTCAGGCCAGAGCCCGTCGGAATCCATCCGCCATTTCTGAATTGTCGCCATCGCGCAAGACGGCCACCGTGTCGCGAGGAAGAGCAAGACGGCCAGCCTGCCATGCGGCGTCTGCACGGGACGCGAGGGCCAGCGTACAGTCTGCGCCCACGAAGAACTCGCGAACGGACTCACCCAGGTTACAGTAGACGCGGACCGGTCCCCGCGTCATTCGGAGCCACTTCTCATGCTCGTCGAATTCCACGCGTGTATTCCCCGGCTCTCCGTTGTTCAATGCCGGCGTGCTCCGGCGCAGGAGAATCAAGGCGCGGTACCACGCAAGCATCTGCGCATGGGCGCCTCGGCCCAGCTCTGTCCACCTGAGCTTCGAGTGCTCGAAAGTTTCCTGTTTCTCCGGGTCGGGAATGGCTTCGGCCTTCCATCCAAATGCGGCAAACTCTTTTTTTCGGCCTTCGGATACGAGACGCGCGAGTTCGGGATCGTCGTGATCGGCGAAATAGGTAAAGGGCGATGAGGCCGCCCACTCCTCGCCCTGAAACAGCATGGGGATGAACGGGCTCGTCAACACCAGGGCTGCGGCAATCTTGGCGCGATCGATGCCTGCGAGGTGCGCGATGCGGTCGCCGATAGCGCGATTGCCCACCTGATCGTGATTTTGGATGTAGCCGAGAAAGCGGTGCTGCGATAAAAGCGCGGCAGGCCGGCCGTGCACACGATTGCGGTACCGCGAATAAGTCCCGTCATAGACGAAGGTGCTTGTCAGAGCCTTGGCCAGATGTGCGAACGAGCCAAAGTCGGCGTAATAGCCCGTTGCCGGCTGGGGATCGAGCAGGGCAAAGAGCGCATGATGGAAGTCGTCGCTCCACTGCGCGTCCATGCCCAGGCCGCCGGCTTCGCGCGCCGTGACCACGCGCGGATCGTTGAGGTCGCTTTCGGCGATGAGCACCAGCCGCCGGCCGAGCGCCTTGCTCGAAGCTTCCGTTTCCATCGCCAACTGCTCGAGAAAATGAATGGCTGAGCGGTCGATAAATGCGTGCACGGCATCGATGCGCAAGCCATCGAGATGAAAATCGCCCATCCACATCAGCGCATTGTCCACGAAAAAGCGCCGCACCTGATGCGCGCCTGCATCTTCCAGATTCACGGCGCCGCCCCACGGAGTGTGGTGCGCGTCGGTGACATAGGGACCGAATTTGCCGGTGTAGTTTCCCACCGGCCCAAAGTGGTTGTACACCACGTCGAGCAACACAGCGAGCCCTTTGCCGTGGGCCGCGTCGACAAATCGCTTGAGAGCGTCGGGTCCACCGTAGGGCTCGTGGACTGCGTAAAGCGCCACGCCGTCATATCCCCAGCCATGGTTTCCGGCGTAGCTCGCCACGGGCATGAGCTCGATGTGCGTCGCGCCCAGCTCCTTCAGGTAATCGAGCTTTTCCATGGCCGCGTCGAGCGTGCCGGAAGGAGTGAACGTGCCCACATGCAGCTCATAGACGATTGCGCTTTCGAGCGGAGGAGCATGAAACATGCCGTCTGTCCATCGGAATGCGCTCTGGTCATAAACGCGCGATAGCCCGTGCACGCCATAGGGTTGCTGCCGCGAGCGCGGATCCGGGTAGACTTTCGTGTCATCGTCGATGAGGAAGCCGTAGTCCGTTCCCGACTGGGCGCAGTCGAGCTCAAGCCGCCACCAGCCCTGTTCATCCGGCCCCTTCATGGGAAACGGCGCGCCGCACGCGCTTACAGCGAGACTCTTTGCACGCGGCGCCCAGAGTGCGAATCGGTGCATGATCTATGCCGGCTTTCAGGCCGGCTCCTCCCTGGCAAGCAGGGCAACGGGGAAGTGGCTCAACAGCGACTGTACGCGCACACGCCCACCCTTTACTGTGCCACCCGAAAGAACGCTTTTCCACCGGCCTTGCGGAAGCTCGATCGTGGTCGCCGCCCAGCTTTCACCGAGCTTCACGTTCCAGCGGGGGACCAGCGTGGCCAGATGATCGCCGCGCAGGAAGCCGACAAGATGCTCTTTTTTGGGGCCGTCCGCCAGCAGCGGCGTGTAGCCAGAGTCGGTTCCGAACCATTCCGGCTTTTCGCGGCGCAATTGGAGCGCCTTCAAAATCACCCACATCTTGGGCATGCCGGTATCCATGTGCCGCAGAATCTCCTGCGCGCACAGGCCATGCTCCAACTCGGCCAGCATCGATTCGCGGACTGCATAATCAATCTTGCTGCGATTGTCCGGGTCGACCAGATGCAGGTCCCACAGTTCGCTGCCCTGGTAGATGTCCGGCACGCCTGGAGCTGTGTGCTTGATGAGTGTCTGGGCAAGGCTGTTGATGCGCCCCGCGGGCCGGATCTTCCCCAGGAGGATCTCCACCTCAGCAAGGAATTCCTGCGAGGCGAGAATCTGTTCGATGAACCGCTTCAGAGCTTCCTCGAACTCCTGGTTCGGTTGCGTCCAGCTCGTCTGCTGCTTGGCTTCGCGCGTGGCTTTCAGCATGTATTCAATCAGGCGATCGCTGCAGATGGGCCAGGCGCCGATGAGCGTTTGATAGAGAAAATACTCGGAATTCGCATCGGGATATTTGCCGGTCCTGAACGGCGCATTCTTGCGTGACCAACGGTAAAGAGCCGCTTTCCAGCGGCCGGGTATCTCCGTCAGCACCGCCAAGCGCGCGCGCACATCGTCGGAGCGCTTGGTGTCGTGCGTGGAAAGAGTATTCATTGTGTAGGGGTGTACAACCTGTCTGCTCGAGCAAAAGCGGTGAAAATCGTCGACGGTCATGCCATTCAGGCCGGGGGAACTGCCTACTTCGTTCAAGCCGGTCATCCGGTTGAAACAATAGAGCGCGGTGTCTTCAACGCCCTTGGCCATCACTGGCGAAGTGAACTGCTGAAAGCGCAGCAGGAATTCCGATTCCAGAGAACCGCGCGCGCGCAGCGCCAGAACGTCGCCGATAAAATCGAGCAAGCCCGCGTCCAGGTCCAATCGGTTTGTTTTGGCCTGCGCCACGGCGCGGTCGATCTGCTTACGGTCTTCGTCCGTGATCTGGTCGCGGTCCGGAACCACGTATGTTCGGTAGACCGAAAGGCAAGCAGCCACTTCGCGCAGCGCCCGCCGGATTTCGGCGCGCGTGTAATCCCGTCGGTCACGGTTGTTTTCACATATCTCGACAAAGATGCTTGCCAGCCGGTTGACGTCGCTACCCAGGGCATCATGCTCCACGTTGAGCTTCTTCTCATGCGCGATGGCTTCGAAGTCGACTGGTTCCTTGGTGAAATCGGCATAGATGGCCGTCAGTTCTTTGAGGCCCTCATGATGTACAAGCAGCCGATTGCATGCGTTCAGGAAATCGTAGCCCGTGGTGCCCTCGATGGGCCACGAGGCGCGTAAAGACTCTTCCGGCTCGAGAATCTTCTCGCCCAGAATCCAGGCCTCCGGCGCACGGCTGCGCAAGCGCTCGAAGTATTGTTGCGGATCGCGCAGGCCGTCGGGGTGGTCGACGCGAATGCCGTCGAGCGTCCCGTCCTTGAGCCAGTCGAGGATTCTGTGGTGCGTGGCTTCGAACACATGCGGCCGCTCCACGCGAACGCCGATGAGCGTGTTGACATCGAAGAACCGCCGGTAGCCCAGATCCTGGTCGGCTGTGCGCCAATAGGCAAGGCGATAATGCTGCAGATTCAGGAATTCGTCCAACGCATCCAGGTTTCCATTCAATTCCGTGATGGCGACGGCGATGGCTTGCCGAATTTCCGGGCGCTCTTCACACAAGCGGCGAAGCAGGTCGTAAATTACAGTCTTGTCGCGGTGCCGCGAAAGCACGGTTTCCTTGTCTGCCGCGTCCGGAGTGGGCAGCCGGGCGAGACTGTCGGCGATAAAGCTCAGAGTCGCGTTGTTCGTTGCTTCGGCCGCTTTTGCGAGGGGCACGGCCAGAGACCGCGGAGCCAGGGGAAAGAGATGGTCGATGTAACGGACGCGAAACCGAGCGCACTCCTGTTCAATGGAGATTTGCTTTTCGGTCAGAACCCGGCCGTACTGGTCCCCAAGCACCGGGATCAGGACCTTGTTGCGGAGCTTCACTTCGTTCGAGTTCCAATCGATGTCGAACCAGGTAGCGTAGCGGCTGGACGGGCCATTCTCCAGAACGTCCCACCAGTAGCGGTTCTGCGGACCGGTTGCCATGTGGTTGGGCACGATATCGAGCACCTGGCCCAGTCCGAGCTCGGCAAGGCGCTGGCAGAAGCGCCGGTGGCCGGCTTTTCCTCCCAGCTCCTCATTCACTTTCTCGTGATCGACGACGTTGTAGCCGTGCGTGCTGCCGGGCGCCGCCTGCAGGTAGGGCGACGCGTACACGTGTGAGATTCCGAGCGCCTTCAGGTACCCGGCAATTTCACTCGCCTGGTCGAAAGTGAATCCTGCATGCAGTTGCAAACGGTATGTGGAGCGGGGAATGTGTCGCATCTTGGTGTGCCTGCCCGCCGTAAGTTCGCTGCTGTCGATGGGAACGGAGAGTCCTCCCACGGACGCCGGCTGCGCGCCGCTTCAAAATCCCTCGGTGGGAGTCCGTTCAGCCCGATGAAGGCAAAAGCGCTGCGCCGTATTCTCTCGATATTTGGATGATTTCAGGCAAGTTGCGGGATGCTTGGAGCCGTTTCACACACGCCGCGCACGCCGCTATTCCTATTGCCCTCGCTGGGAAGCCCGAAAGGCAAGTCAGGCGGCCGCGCGCGCAGCCGGGAATTATGATGAAAGGGTTGAAATAAACCGGCACTTGCGCCCAGGCTCACCCGTATTCGATTTTGCAGGCTGAGCGGCGAAGGGCGAAGGCATAAATGCCCGGATGGCGAAACTGGCAGACGCAGCGGACTTAAAATCCGCAGGCTTTAACCGGCCGTGGGGGTTCAAGTCCCCCTCCGGGCACCATCAAGAATCCCATAAGATAGGCGATTAGCTGGCCCTGAGTCCTGGACGGGTTGTGCCCCGCAACAGACGCAGCGGACTTTGAGCCTCGTTTGAACATGAGCGTAAGGTCTATCCAGCTGAAATTATTTGGCTTAATCAAAGTGATGAACCGATCAAGGCTTGCACACCTGTTACACATTTTCATGTCTATTGCGAGAGGCGCATAGGGAGCTAAACCGTCGCTGCCAGCTTTCGCGCTGGACGTTGCGCTGTTTGCTTTCGTTGACTCGTTGTGCGGCGGCTTCGGTCTTCGATGGGACGGACGGCGATGCTTGTATGGAGGCGGAGCCGGTCTGCATATCGCAGCAGCTTTTCGATGCTGACCTGTGAGATCCTGCCCCTGAGCAGGTTGCTCACCGACGGCTGGTACTCGTCCAGGACGTCCGCGAGCTGCGCTTGTGAGTAGCCCTTCACTTTCACATGTTCCAGGATGGCGGACAGGAGTTCAGCCTTGATCTTGAGTGCGCTCGCTTCCGACGCAGAGAATCCCAGCGCATCGAAGAC
>JASHTS010000130.1 GCA_030040425.1 Acidobacteriaceae bacterium
TCTCGCCGTCTGCTTCGTGGCCTTTGCCGGCGGCATCCTCTTCGGCCTGTTGCCTCTTTATTCCATGTTTTATAACGGCCTCTTGCTGGGCGTCATTGGCGTAGCCTGTGCGCAGCATGGCATGACCATCGATCTCTGGAGCTTCGTCGCTCCGCACGGCGCGCTCGAACTGCCCTCGATCGTCCTCTCCGGCGCCGCCGGATTCCGCCTCGCCCAGGGCGTGCTCTTTCCCGGCTTCTACCGCTGGCGCGACTCCGTCGCCCTCGCCGGAGCCGAAGCCTCGCGTCTCATCGCGGGCATCATCCCCCTGCTCATCATCGCCGGTACGCTCGAAGGATTCTTTTCTCCCTCCTCCGCGCCCGTCTGGCTCAAGTTCACCGTCGGCGCCATGCTCTTCGCCCTGCTCAATCTCTGGCTCTTCCGCCCGCTACCCGCCGCAAATGCTCTCCCCCCGAATGCCGCGCATTTACCCCGCTGAACTGTCATCCTGAGCGAGTCCGCCGCAGGCGGACGAATCGAAGAATCTGCCGGATGCCCCTGGTCTCGATTTGGAGACCAGGGAAACCGAGCCCTCCAACTGTCACCTGAAAACCGACGCAGGCACGGCGCTAGATCATCGCCCGTTCCTTGACCCTCAGATACTGATTGAGCACGGCTGAGGTCAGCTCGCTCGGGTCGAGATCGAGCGTCAGCGCGCCCCGTTCGCGCAGCCCGGCCAGCACCCGCTCCCGGCGGCTGGTCAGCTCCTGCGCCGCCGAGGCGCGGAACATCTGCGCCGCGTTCTTCGGCCGCGCCTGCGCAATCGCCTCCACGTCCCTCTGCGCCATGGCCACAAACAGAAGCACGTGCCTGCGCAGCAGTTGCGTCGCCCCATCCACCACCTCGGGCCGCATCGCCGTCTCTGCGAGATCCGTAATCCATAAGATCAGCGCTCGCCTCGGCTGATACCGGTTCAGCGTCGCGGTCGCGCGCAGATGATCCGCTTCGCTCGTCTCGGCGCGCGCCACGGCCAGCGCCTCGATGATCTGCCGCAGATGCGCTCCCCCGCGCCCGGGCAATACCCGCTGCTGCACGGTCTGTCCGTATACGAGTAATCCCACCCGGTCACCGGAAAACAACGCCAGTTGCGCCACAGCCACTGCCGTCGAGCACGCGTAATCGAGCTTCGAATGTCCGAGTTGCGCCCGGCCGGCACCGTCTCGATCGCCGCTCTCCAGAGCCGTCCGTCCCCGCAGCAGCCGTCCCGCATCGAGAACGACCCACACCGGCTGGCTGCGCTCCGACTGGTACCGCCGCGTGATCAGTTGACCGCGCCGTGCCGTCGCCGTCCAGCACACGTCGCGCAGATCGTCGCCCTCGAGATACTCGCGCAGGCTCTCGAAATCGCGTCCCAGCCCGCGCTGCTGCGCCTGCCTCAGCTGCAGCTCCACCTGCCGCCCGCGCGCCAGGAAAATCTCCTGCTCCTCGCCCTGCCGCAGCGCCGGATACGCGCGCACGGTTTGCTCCAGCAGCGCCACGGCCCACCGCTCCACCAGCCCCAACGGCGAGCGGTAACGCACGTACACGGAACCCGTCCGCGCATCGCCGCGCTCCCGCGGTTCGATCCGATATCGCAGCGCCGCGCGCGCGCGGGGAAACGCTCGCAGCCGCAGCGTAACCGGCGCCGCCGTCAGTCCCCCGGGCAGATCATCCACAATGCAACAATCGAGAATCACATCGCCGTCTTGCTCCATTGCAATCTCAATCTCAGTCTCACTATCGAGCGCGGGCGCATTGCTCCACGAGCGTTCCACCGCGATCCTCTTCGCCGCCGGCAGACGAGCTCCGTCCCACAGCGCTGCCAGAACCACCAGCGCATCCCACGCCAGCATCCCGTAAGCCAGCCGCGCCTGAAAAAATCCCGGCAACGCGAGCAGCAAACCTGCTGCCAGGAGCCAGATCGCCCGCGCCGTCAGTCCAAAGGCCAGCCATCGCCGCCGCGGCCGGCACTCCGCGCGCACCGTCTCGGGATGAAGCGAAGAGGAAATCATGTGTATTGAAGCGCAGTAGCTATCAGAGCTTGACGAACCCTTGATCGGCAGTTGGTCTTGCATCAGGGCAAGAGTTTGGAGTTTGCCAAAAAATCAGTCAAAAAGCTTTGTAACGAGGGCACGGCTTTAGCCGGGCCAATTAAGCGATATTATTTTGGATGTTTTGAAAGCGGAGGCGTCGCGCACCCTTTCCGAATTGTCAAACTTCATCGCGGTCATGGAAATTTGCCAACTGTCTACCCCCGCGGCACCGCCACGGCGGCCAGCACGTCGTTCAGCACCCGGTCCGCCTCGAAGCCTTCGAGTTCCGCCTCCGGCTTGAGCAGAATGCGATGCCGCAGGGCCGGCAGCGCCGCCCGCTTCACGTCGTCGGGAACCACGTAGTCGCGGTCTTCAAACGCGGCAAACACCTGCGCCACGCGCAGCAGGCAGATGGCCGCGCGCGGGCTCGCGCCCAGCGCCAGCATCGGCCACTCGCGCGTGCGCCGCGCAAGGCCAAGAATGTAGTCGTAAAGATCGCTCTCCACGCGCACCGCGCGAATCTCGTCGCGCGCGCTTGCCAGCAAATCGGCCGCGACGGGGCGAATTGCGCCATCCTCGAGCAGCCCGGCGCTGCTCGCGCCCTGGTGCCGCTTGAGCATCGCCCGTTCTTCTGCCTCGCTGGGATACTTCACCTTGATCTTGAGCAAGAACCGGTCCAGTTGCGCTTCGGGCAGCGGATACGTCCCCTCGAAGTCCACCGGGTTCTGCGTCGCGAAGACTGTGAACCACGCGGGCAGCGGCCGCCGCACGCCGTCGCTCGTCACCTGCCGCTCTTCCATGCACTCGAGGAGTGCCGCCTGCGTCCGCGGCGGCATGCGATTGATCTCGTCCACGAGCAGCAGATCGGTAAACACCGGGCCCTTGTGAAACGTGAACTCGTCCACACCCGGCCGGAAGATGCTGGTTCCCAGAATGTCTGCCGGCATCAGGTCCGGCGTGGCCTGCACGCGCTGGAATCCAAGTCCCAAGAGCCGACCGATCGATTTCACAATCAGCGTCTTCGCAATCCCCGGCACGCCCTCGAGCAGCGCGTGTCCCTGCGCCAGCACGGCCACCATCGCCTCGCCGATTACCTCTTCCTGTCCGGCGATTACGCGACCCAGCTCAGCGCGCGCCTGTTCCAGCAGTTGCCGCGTTGCCGCCAGTCCGGGCGTGCTCTCGTTCTGCGTCCCCACTGTCGCCGGAAATCCGTTGCCTTCGCTCATCTCTTCTCCTCATTGCCCTTCGCGCCG
>JASHTS010000131.1 GCA_030040425.1 Acidobacteriaceae bacterium
TTCGGATTGGCCGCCGCCACCGCGGAGATCAGCGCATTCTGCGCTGCGGGCAACTCGATGGAATGATCGTGGCCCTCAGTCTCGTTGTCGCCGACCATGACGATCGCCAAAGTGTCGCGCTTCGCCGCAGCCACAGCGGCATCGAGGTCCGAACCATCGAGCAGGTCCACATGCTTTTGCAGCGGCATATGCGCCTCGATACCATCCACCGGCGCAATGCTGTAGAGCGGGATCACGTGCGAGCTGCCGCCGCCACCGGTTTTGGCCTGCACGGCATCCGGGCCGATTAGAGCAAGGGAGCGAATACTGGAGACGTCGATGGGCAGAATATTGTTCTCGTTCTTCAGGAGCACCATGCCCTGTTCGGCCATCTCTCGCGAAGCCTCGCCGTCCTGGAGCACGGGGATGGGCCGTAACTGCTTGGGTTTGGTATCGAAGAGGCCGAAACGCATCATGGTCGCGAAGCGGCGCACCAGCATCTCGTTGACGGTCGCGATGGGCACCTGACCCTGCTGGATCGCAGCCTTCAGCGCGTCGCCGAAATAAACGCCGGTCGGCATCTCCAGGTCGAGGCCGCTCAGCGCGCTCGGCGCCGTGCTATGCACCGCGCCCCAGTCGGAGAGCACAAAGCCGCGAAACTTCCAATCGCCTTTGAGAACGCCTGAGAGCAGCGGCTTGTTCTCGCAGTTGAAGGCGCCATTCACCTTGGGATATGCGCACATGACTGAGGCCACGTCGCCTCGCTCCACGGCTGCCCGGAAGGCCGGCATGTAAATCTCCCGGAGGGCGCGCTCGTCGATGACCTCATTGATCCTCTGCCGGTTGTCTTCCTGGTTATTGGCCAGGTAATGCTTCACGTTGGCCAGCACACCCACACTCTGGATGCCTTGAATTGTCGCCACTGCGATCTGGCCATCCAAATACGGATCCTCGCTGTAGCTCTCGAAGGTGCGCCCGTTCTGCGGGACGCGGATGATGTTGATATCCGGCGCTTCCAGCAGATCGGAAGCCAGATCGCGGGTCTCCTGGGCGGCGATGACGCCGTAGCGATGCGCCAGCGCCGGATCCCAGGAGGCGGCGAGGGCGATGGGGGCCGGCAGCGCCGTCGCACGAAGTTGTGGGCTCGCGCCTCCGGGGCCCGCTCCCGCCGGTCCGTTCGTCATCGGAAACGCCGGGATGCCAAGGCGGGGAATGCCTGGGACATAGCGGTAATGCTCAGCCGTGTGGATGCCGTGCAGCTCTGTAACTTTTTCGTCGAGCGTCATCTTCGCCACCGTCGCGCGGGCGCGCGCGTAGTCCTTGTCCAGCGTGGCGGACCGGGACTGTGCTGCGCCAGACCGGCAGCCCAGAGCCAGCACGGCGAAAACAAATATCCCAGGCGCCCGTCTTCTCATCATCTCCACTCCTTCGAAACGGGATCAATGGCAGCTTCGACGATACACAGCGTTGCAAACTGCACAGGACGAAGATTATCAGGTGAACGTCAAATCGATTTTTCTCTAATAGACCAGCTTCAGAGAGAACTGGATCTGTCGCGATGTGCCGGCCGTCTTGCTGATGAAGCCAAAGCCGGAGCCCTCCAGCGTATTCGCGGGCAGCCCCATGTTCACAATGTTGAACAGGTTGAAGAACTCTCCCCGGAACTGCACGTCCGCCCTTTCCACTCCGCTCGCTCGCCGCCCCACGGCCATCGTCTTGATCAGCGCGTAGTCGAAGTCGTAGTACGCCGGCCCGAAGAATGTGTTCCGCCCCAGCGTCCCGTACCGGCCCGCGTTCGGCCCGGTCCCGCCCGGCACGTGGATCGGAATCGAGAAGAACGATGCGTTCTCCGTTCCCCGTCCAAAATAGTCGTCCCTCGGTCGCGCCGCGCTATGCGCCGTAGACAAATCCGGCGTTCCCGCCTGGTCCGGCCGGTCAGCTCCCTCCGTCCCCGCGCCCGTCTGCTGGATCCCCGAGTACACCGTGAACGGCGAGCCGCTGGTGATTGTCGAAATGCTCAGCAGTTGCCATCCGCGCGTCATCACCGGCAATACGTGCAGCCGCTCCCCGGGCAGATTCTGCGCCACGCTCAGCGTGAACGCATGCGCCACATCGAACGCCGACGCCCCTTTCTCCGGATGCGTGTCGAAGGGATCCTGCGGGATCAACAGCGACACCGCTCCCGTCGACCCTGTCCCACTCAGCACGCCGCTCGTGTCGTCCAGCGACTTCGACCACGTATACCCCGCCTGGATTCCAGGGCCCCCATGCGGCACCGTTCCCGCCAGCGACGTCTGCAGCGCGTTGTACGACGAGTGTGAGGTCGCCGTGATCACGTTCTCCACGCCGAACCCTCCCGTCACCGCCCCGCTGGCATTGAACTGCGTGTAGGGCGCGAACCCCGGTTCCGCCCCCGGATACCCGTTCGGAAACGACCCTCGCGGCAGCCGGAAAGCCGACGTTCCCACGTACGCCGCATCCGCGGTCAGCCCTGCGAAAGTTCGCTCCAGCCCCAGGGTCCAGGTTTGCAGAAACCCGTCCCCAAACCGCCGGTCGACCGCGCTCAGATTCAGCAGCGAAAGCTGATGTCCGGGCGCGAGCGCCGCCAGGTCCTGCTCGTACCGGTTCACGTCCATCACCGTGTTCGGTGGAATGTCCTTCGAATTCCCGTTCGCAAGGACATTCTGCCCCTGCGGCGTGTACGTCTGCGGCAGCTCATCCGGCGTGATCTGGAACCCGTACGCAATCTCTCCGCTGGGCGATGCGTTCACCCGCGGATACACCACGAATGGCGTGGACCCCGTCAGAAAATTGTCCTGCCAGATGTTCGGAGGAATCACCGTGATCCCTCCGCCTGCGTGCACCCGCACCGCGTCCGGCGCGTTCCAGTCCACCTGCATCCGCGGTCCCCACCCGTTCCATCCATATTGATAGGTCGGTCGCGGATTGATCAGGTACTCTTGCGGCGTCCCTGGCGGCGGGTTCACCTCAAGGAAGCTCGAGGTCCGGTTTGCCCGCTCCGTAATCGGCGAATACACCTCATACCGCAACCCGTAATCGAGCGCCCAGTTGCGGTTGATCTTCCACGTGTCCTCGACGTACACGTTCGTATCCCCGCGATTGATCGCCGCTGGCCCGATGTGCGCCCCATTCGACGAGTAGGGCGGCGCTACCGCCGCCGTGTACCCGTAGGGATAGCCCAGCAGAAAGCTGCTCAGCGTGTCCGGCAGCGGATCTCCCGGCGCAATGTTGTGTGTCCCGCTCGCCGAGGGAATGGCCACCGGCGAATACACGGTCCCGCCGCCAAAGTCATATTCTCCATTCGGGCTGATCCCGAAATACGTCGTGTCCCGGTTGAGCCGCAGCTCCGCACCCGCCTGGATCAGGTGCTGCGCCCGCGTCCACGTCCCGTCGATCTGCCCCTCAAACAGATTCCCGAACGCGGCCATCACCGATCCGCCCGCGGTGTTAAAGCCTTCGTACAGCCCATCGGTGAACTTCACCGCAGGATCGGTGTAGTCCGACGTTGGGAATGACGGCGTCGTCCGCGTCACGCTGAGCGTGGCATTCCACAGGAACCGCGGCGAGACCGTCCGCGTGTACCGGAACTCCAGATTCCTCTGTTGGTCCTTGTACTGCACGCCAAATGCCGGATCGATCGTGGTCTGATCCGGATTCGTTGTCGGTCCCGTCAGATTGTCGTAAGTGAACCGTGCCAGGAATTGCCCCTTCTCTCCCAGCTTTTGATCGATGCGGATCGAGAACTGGTCCGCATCCGTGACTACGTTCGACGGCGCCGCGTATGTCCGCGCGCCATACGCCCCCGTGGGCTCGTTCGGCAGCGGATACCGATTCATGACCGCGGCGATCGCCGGATTCACCGGCACCATCAGCGTGTCCGTGCTCCCGTCCGGATACGTCACTGTGTCCAAGCCGGACCGCTCTGCCCCCGTCGGCATCGGCAGCACCTGCGTCGTTCCCAGCGCCTGCCGAAACCCCTGGTACTCGCCGAAATACCACGTCTTCCCGCTCCCGTCGTACACGTGCGGCACCGCCACCGGCCCGCCGTTCGTGAACCCGAACTCATCCCGGTGAAAGGGCGGAATCCGCTCCGGTTCCACCTGCGACGAATAGTCGAAGAAGTTCCGCGCATCCAGCACCGAGTTGCGCAGAAACTCGAAGAAGGAACCATGGAACCCGGCCTTCCCCGATCGCGTCACAATGTTCGTGAATCCCGCCGCGCCTCGCCCGATCGAAGCCGGCATCCACCCCGAGCTCGACTGCAGTTCCTCGATCGCATCTACGTTGAAATTCGGAAACGCCGCCCCGCCCATCTCCGGATCGCTCATGTCCGCCCCGTCCATCGCGAACACCGCTTCCACACCCCGTTGACCATTGATGGCAAACTGCTGCGTGAAATTCGTCGCGCCGTTCACGTCGGTCATGGTTCCCGCGGCCAGCAGCAGCAAGGTGCTGAAGTCGCGCCCGTTCAGGGGAAGGGAACTGACCGTCTGGCTGGAAAGTGCCTCACCGCCCGTCGCACCCGTGTCCTGCTGTGCGGCTACCGCGATTTCACCGCGGCTTGAAAGCGTGATGACGACGGCGGGAGAGGCGGGTGCCAGTTCGATTGCTTGACCATAGGCGGTCGTTTTGCCCCCGGTGGCAATCGCAAGTCTGTACTCCCCGGCCGGTAGCGCTGCAAGCGTGAAACTTCCATCGCTGTTGGTGTCAGCCTGGGCCGCTGCCGCTCCTGAAAGTTTCACTTGGGCGCCGGCAATCGGCGCGCCTTCGCTGTTGCGCAGAACACCGTGCCAAACGATCGCCGTCTGCTCCTGCGCGCCGAGGGGCGCCGCAAACGCCAACCCCAGCATCAGGAGCTTCATCACGGAGCCCGCGAATTTTTTGCGCGTCCTCTTCATTTGTTCTCCCGGCCCCCTGGCCCGGTAATTACGCCGCCGCCCGCTTGATGCCGCGACGCCGGGTCAGCCAGGTCCGGACTGGCTCGTCGAAATACTTGAGAATCAGCCGCGCCGCCTCTTCATCCATCCCATACTTCGAAATGCTCTTTGCCGCTACTGGTATGGTCAAGACTCACACAGACGCCCATCTCTTGGCCCCCGCCAGAATTCAGCTTCAACGAACGTCCAGGCTTCCCGAGAGTGACGTATCGTCCGATGCGCCGCCAACCAGCACCTGATAGTTCCCCGGCGCAAGGTCCCAACCATCCTTCTCTTCGTCAAAGGTCTTCAGAACCCTGTCATCCAGCGGAACAGTAACTGTCTTGGATTCGCCGGCTGCGAGCGAAACGCGCGTCCATCCTGCCAATCGTTTGAAGGTCTCGTCCGATCCCTTCGGCAGCCTTGCGTACACCTCCGCGATCTCTGTGCCGGATCTCTTGCCTGTGTTCTTGACGGTGAATTGCACAGTCCTCGCCGCCGAATCCACGCTTAATCCAGAGTAAGCGTACGTCGTGTAAGACAATCCAAAGCCGAAGGCAAAGAGCGGCTGCTTTTGCTCCGCCTCGAGCCACTTGTAGCCAACCTCTGCTCCTTCGCCGTAGTGGACCTCATAGTTCACCGCCTGCGCGCGAAAAGCCTCCCGATCCATCCCCGCCTTAAACTGGGGCGGCTCCGGAATGGCCCGGTGCGGAAGATCCGCTTCGCTCTTCGGGAAACTCAGCGGAAGTTTGCCCGCCGGATCGACATCGCCCACGAGCACGTTTGCCAATGCCTTGTGTCCCGAGCTCCCTGCGTACCATGCCTCCACAATACCGGCAACTTTGTCCACCCACGGCATCGAGACGGCGCTGCCGGTCTCAAGCACGACGATGGTGTGAGGGTTCGCAGCCGCCACCTGTTCAATCAGAGCATCCTGATTGTCCGGAAGCGACAAATTCGGGACATCCATGCCCTCCGACATCCACTGATACGCAAAGACGATGGCTAAATCCGCGTCCTTGGCCAGATTCGCCGCGGACGCGAGGTCCGTTCCCGAATCGAACGCAATCCTCGTATTCGGCAGTTTCGCTTGAAGAGCTTTCAGCGGGGAGGTAGGGAACCAGACCGGCTGCCCCCACACCGTTTCACCCTTGCCGGCAGGCATGATCGCATTGCCGCCGGGCGGGTCAACCTGCGCCGATCCCCCACCCGAGAGCATCCCCACGTCGGCATGCCCGCCAATGATCGCAATGCTGCGCACCCGGGAGGGATCGATCGGAAGCACCGCCGGGCTATTTTTGAGCAGAACAATGCTTTTCTCCTCGATTCGCTGCGCGGCTTCAAACCCTTTCGCAACGTCCACTACGCTCTTCTGAATTGGATGGTCTACGATTCCCGACAGAAACTCAGCGTAAAGGACCCTGCGCGCATGGTCATCGATCTCCGATATCGGCACTCTTCCGGCTTCAACCGCTGCTTGCAGTTTCGGACCGAAGAAATCAGCCATCGGCTGTTCCTGATCGAGACCCGCTGCGGACGCCTTCTCGGTGCTGTGCGTTCCACCCCAGTCGGAGATGACAAATCCCCTGAACCCCCAATCCTTCTTCAGTACGTCGCGCAGCGTGTACGCATTCTCGCAGCCAAAATTGCCGTTGATTCGGTTGTAAGAACACATCACCGCGCCCGGATTCGCAATCGAGATTGCGATGTGAAATGCGAGCAAATCCGATTCCTGCATGCCCCGCTTGGAGATGACGGCGTTCACAAAGTTCCGTCCCGTTTCCTGGTCGTTCATCACGTAGTGCTTGATGTCTCCCACGACGTGCTGCGCCTGCTCGCATTTCATCAGGTTGCCCACCACGGTGCCCGCGAGAAGCGGATCTTCGCCCGCGTATTCGAAGGTGCGCCCGTTTCGCGGTTCGCGCGCCAGGTCCACTCCGCCCCCCAGGGTCATGTTGAATCCCTGCGCCCGAAGCTCCTGGCCGATCACTGTGCCGAATTCACAAGCGGAATCCGGATCCCAGCTCGCGGCCGCCCCCAGGCTCGACGGCATCGCGGTCGAATATCTGCCGTTCGCGCCGCTGTCCCGCACCCCGTATCCCGCGTCCGAGATCACAAGCGGCGGAATGCCCAATCGCGGCACACCTTCCACGTACCCCGCGCCGCCATTCGTCAGCTCTGTAAGCGGCATGGTCCACTGCGGGCTGTGCGCCATTCCGTTCCCGTGGAGCAGGGCCAGCTTCTCCTCGAGCGTCATCTGCTTCAGCACCAGGTCGGCGCGCGCTGCGGGCGGGAGGTTGGCGTTCATCCACGGCCGGTCTGCACTTTGAGCTGCGGCTACAGACGTTGCGCCCATCGCTCCAAGAGCGGCGATGACGAAGAAGAGATGGGAAGAAACAAACCTGCGATTTTGCACTTGTCCCTCGAGCGGATTCATTGCGAGGCGCCTGTCCTGTTCTGAAAGATGAATTTGGCGTTGCTGGTGTAAAGCTCTTGCAAGTACGTGACTCCGTTGACAACGGTTGTCACCACGCCGGTCCGGTCCTGCCTTCCCTCGACCATCCGCGCGGGAATCGTGTACGTCTTCTCGTCCTCCGTCTTAATGCTCAAATGTGCCCGCGATCCCGATTCCGCGGTCCAGGTCACTTCGCATATCCCGCGAGGCAGCAGAACATTGCCTGCCCGGGTGGGGGTTGCAAGGTAGAACGTCTGCGATTCCCTGGCCGCCATCAGGAGGGGCATCAGCAGCATCGACAAGAGCGCGAAGCCAAGCATGCGTCTCATTGAAATCTCCGCCTTTCGCAAAAATCGGCCGGATTTGCCCGGAAGACTCACGGACGCATGTCAGATTAAGCGGCTGACCGCTCCTCCTGTTAGCCTCATCGTGCATCAGACACCTTTCAATCACACCGAATCGGCGTATTTTCAGTCAGATAGATTCATCGATCGGAGACAGTTCGAAGGCACGTATGATACAGGATCTTATTAAAAAGGGCGGCTCACCACGTTTCTACGGCAATAACCCTCGGCGGTCCAGGGTGGCCTTCAATCACCTCTGTTTCTATTACGGCTTCGAGGTTCAGCTTGTCCCAGTTTTTCGGAGCCTTTTTGAGCATCGCAGCCAGGTAGGTTGGATTGGAGACGACCTCGCTCGCCGCTTCGGTTCCTTCGCCCAGAATGCCGGCCAGGATGATAACCGGCTCACCGGTGACCTGATCATGGATTCGGCCGACCACGGCGTAGTCGCGAGCCAGACTCTTGCCCGGAACCTGCCATTGCAGCGTCCAGATCCCTTTGGGAATGCTCTTGCGGTCCACCACCTTGCGGACGTGGTTGTCATAGTCGAATCCGATCGGCAGATCCTGCGTAATGCGCATTGCCCAGGGATTATCGAATGCCCCGATCAAAACAAACGGGCCTTCCCGTAATTGAGCGAATCCGGTATCCGAAGCGGCCAAAACGCGAAATTCGCCATTCTTGGGCACCAGCGGCACAATAGAACGCGCAAGCGTGATGACATCGTAGACATTCAGGCTGCCACCCTCGGCATCGGGGAACGCCGGAACCGGCCTGCTTTGGAGATCGACAGCGTCGGTGGGCACGCCCAGGCAGTACGTGATTCGGTTCGAAGTCGCAGTGATCGGCTGCCAGAAACGCACCATATTGGAGGGATCGCTGCTGCGTCCGAACTGGTTCTGGAGCTTCAGCCGGCCGATACCGAATCCGAGAGCGACTGCAAAAAGCAGAGCAGCGGCGATCGGCATCCAGCGGTAAGCGCCGCGTCGCGCGGGCATGTTCGGAGAATCTCTCCACGCTGACCGTCCCTCAGGCGATGCCACAGGGTGCTCATCGGCCAACTGTGTTTCCACCGGAGCCGATGCGTGCGGCGAAGGTTCTCGAAACGTGGGAACGTAGGCGCCCACCGGCAATTCAATGATCAGCTCCCCCGCATGACCGGGGTTGTAATAGTACTGAACAAGCCTCTTCCGTACCTCCGCCGCCGTCGTGCGAACCACGGGATCGAGATTCACATCGTAGTTCGGTTCGCGCCCGAAGGCCTCGACGCCAATGGTTCTTTCTTTCAATTCGGCCGCGTTTCCCAGCAGCGTTTGCTCCACCGTGTGTGCGAGCAACACCGGGTATCGCTTGCTGTTTGTGAACAAAGGGTGGGCCAGAAGGCGATTCAACTGATCTCGAATCAGGGCTGGGTTCGGAGTCGCCTCGGCCCCGTTCATTTCCCTCCCGAATTGTGATGACGACGACATTCCCCACTCTGCCTCGGGTCGAAGACAAGCCCTGCCGAATCACGGCGTCTCTTGAAGTCAAAGGATTTGCAGGGAAGCGGAAGATCCCGGCGCCCGCACCAACGCACAATCATTTCATATTGGACGGACGCCCGTCATGACGCCACCCCGTCATACGCAACACTGATCCGCTGTTCGAAGCGCTCGCCGTGCAGGCATCACCTGCCCAAACCCACTTGGCCGTCTTGAGCTTTCATTC
>JASHTS010000132.1 GCA_030040425.1 Acidobacteriaceae bacterium
CCGGAAGATGAAGCGCTTCAGCCGCAAACCAATTCCATAGATTCTTGAGCACAAACGCGTCGTAGAGCCCGATCAGCGGCCACGCCAAGAGGTAGACGGCGAGTATCCGAAACTGCATCATTGCCCTTTCCAAGTTCGCCTCCGACATAACCAGCATAGATCTCAGCATCATAGCGCCCAATAAGGCATCGCCGAAAAGTTGGCACCCGGAGCTTTTGCAGCTGACTGCGCGGGGCGAGCGCAAGAGTCTGGCAAACCGCCCCCGCGGCTACAATAAACCCATGCTTCGCGACCTGCGCCCCCTCTATCGATACATGGGCCGCTATCGGTGGGGATATGTGCGCGGGACGCTGGCCTGCATCTTCACCAATCTCATCGCGGTCCAGTTCCCGAGCGTTCTGGGAAAGGCCGTCGATGACCTCAAGAACGGAAGCACGCGCGCGGAGATTCTTTTTCTCGCCGGGCTGCTCGTCCTTATCTCGCTCGGCAAGGGCGTCTTTCTCTACGCGCAGCGCTGGATTCTGATTTGCATTTCGCGCGATATCGAGTTCGATATCCGCAACGACCTCTTCCGCACCCTCGAGATCCAGGACTCGGGTTTTTATCAGCGCTACCGCACCGGCGATCTGATGGCGCGCATGACCAACGACCTGAACGCCGTGCGCATGCTGCTGGGGCCGGCCCTCATGTACAGCGCCAATACCGTCTTCCTCACCGTCTTCGCCCTCGTATTCATGCTCAATTACAGTCCCTACCTCACGCTCGTGGCTCTTGCGCCCATGCCCGTGGCCAGCATCCTGGTGCAGTACTTCGGCAGCCGCATCCACACCCGCTTTGAGCGCATCCAGGCCAGTTTTTCCGACATCTCCGCGCAGGCCCAGGAGAATTATTCCGGCGTACGCCTCATTCGCGCCTTCGCCCGCGAAGAGTCCGAGATCGGCCTCTTCGAGCGCCTCAACCGCGAATACATCGCCCGCGCTCTTCGGCTGGTCCAGCTGATGGGCATGCTCTGGCCCACGCTCGAATTTGTGCTCGGCGTTTCCATGGTCATCACGCTGCTCGTCGGCGGCCACCTGGTCCTCGCCCACCGCATCACGGTCGGCGATTTTGTGGCCTTCAATACCTACATGATCCTGCTCATCTGGCCCATCATCGCCATCGGTTGGGTGATCAACATCGTGCAGCGCGGAACCGCTTCGGTCAAGCGCATCGAAGAGCTGCTGCGCGCGACGCCGGCCATCGACGACCGCTTTGCGATCCCGGCTCTCGGGCCGGAGACAGTGCTGCGCGGAGAGATCGAGCTCCGCAATCTCAACTTCAGTTATGGCGGCATGCCGGTGCTCGAGAATGTCTCGCTGCATATTCCCGCGGGCACCAGCCTGGCCATCGTCGGTCCCACGGGCTCGGGAAAATCCACTCTCGTGAACCTGATCGCCCGTCTTTACGAGGCGCCCGAAGGCACTCTCCTGATCGACGGCCGCCCGGTGCGCGAATATCCGCTCGCCGTGCTGCGCCGCAACATCGGCATGGTGCCCCAGGAGACATTTCTTTTCAGCGAGACCATCGGCGAGAACATCGCCTTTGGCGCGCCTGAGGCAAGCAGTGCGGAATTGCTGGACGCGGCCGAAGCGGCGCACATTCGCCAGGAATTCGAAGAATTTCCTTCGGGATTCGAAACCATCGTCGGCGAGAGAGGCGTCACGCTTTCCGGCGGGCAGAAGCAGCGCTCGGCCATCGCCCGGGCGCTCGTGCGCCGCCCCGCCATCCTCATCCTCGACGATGCGCTGGCCAGCGTAGACACCTACACCGAAGAGCGAATTCTGGGAGGCTTGCGCAACTACACCGCGACGGCAACCACGATCCTGATCTCGCATCGCGTCTCCACCGTGCGCAACGCCGATCGCATTGCGGTGCTCGATCGCGGCAGAATTGTCGAAGTGGGCGACCACGAGGAACTGCTGGCGCGCGACGGCTACTATGCTAGCCTCTACCAGAAGCAGCAGCTCGAAGAAGAACTCACCGTGGCCGGCTAAGACCGGCTTGCAAAGATCTGACCATCCTGCCGCACAAGTTTGTGCAACTTATGCGGTCCAGCTCGAAACGGCCGCGTCTTCCTCCCGTGCATCGGCGGCATGTTCTGCCGCTCGGCTGGGCTTCGGATTCGCCGCAGGGTCCTTCGCCACTTCACGCCACGCGTCGCGCACCGTCTTCACGCAGTTGATCGCGTGCTCGAATTTGGCTGCCGAAGCCGACTGCGATGCCTGCAATATTTGCGCAAAGATGGAAGCGTAAAACTCGCTCAAAGCCTGCGCCGGCCGCCCACCCACATCCATGCGCAGGCGCGCCTGCAGATGAAGCACGATGTCCAGCGCTCGCTTCACCGCCATCCGGCGTCCATCCTCGCTGCCCTGCTCCACTGCGGCAATCGCTGCATGGAGGAAGCGCAGGATCCCGTCGTACAGCGCCACCACCAGATCGACGGCGGATGCGCCCTCGAGTGCGTGTTCCCGGTAATTTCCCATCAAATTGCGGCTCCCGGCGGAAGTTTCCCTTCCGGCCCTCCTCTTTCATCGTGCGGCGCGGCAGATTCTTGAGAACATCGCCACGGGATGCGGACGGATCTCGGTGCTGGAATGGGAAGCAAAGCCTCAGAAAGTCGAATTCTCGTTGTAGCCGGTGATGGCAGAATAGAGCTCATTCACGCCGTCCAGCTCATTGGGCAGCTCCTGCAGGGTCTCATTGGCCTGGTTCAGCTCCGCGGTCAGGCTCGATTGCTGCGCGGAGATGTAGCTGTTCTCCTTGGAAATCTCCGCGTTTAAGGTCGACTCCGTGCTGCTGTTGGAGCTGGCGGCAAGCGCCAGAATGCCGGTTGAAGAGCTGCTGCCCGCGTTTTCAAGCATGTTGGAAAACGTCTGGCCCCAACTGTTGGCATTTTGGAAGAAGCCCACCACGCTCGAGTAGTCGGAGTTGAGAACGGAGTCGAGCGAGCTCGCGTCGAAGGTCAGCGAGCCGTCGTTGTTCACGCTGATGCCGAGGGCGGTCAGGCTGTTGATGTCCGACGAAAGATTGTAATTCAGAGCTGTGCCGGTGGTGTCGGTGGTGTCGTAAAGGCTGGTAGACACTGTGAGCGCGCCCGCGGCTCCATTGGTGCCGGAGGTCAACGTCACGCCCGTGCCGTTCGCGTTTACCGCCGCCGTCACGCCGATGCCGGCGCTGTTGATCGCGCCGGCAAGTCCCGCGAGCGTGTCGTCCGATGCATTGAGCGCGATGTTGTTTACCGTGCCGCTTCCCACCTGGATGGTCAAGGACCCGTTCAAGATATCGCTGGCGGCGGCCACGTCGCCAATCGTGCCGCTGTCCGGCGTGGTGCTCGTGTATCCGGAGTCCGTGAAGCCGAGCGCCGCGGGCGTTTGCGCGTTCAACGCGGAGGTCACTGTAAGCGCGCCGTTGGCGCCGGCGGTTCCTGAGGTCAGCGTCAGCGTCGATTGGCCGTCGCTCGCTACCACCCCGGCCGAAACGCCGATATCGGCAGAATTGATGGCGTCGGCAAGTCCTTGGAGCGTGTTCACCCCGCTGCCCGTGTAGATCGTGTTGGCCGCAGGCGAAGCAGGCGCCGCGCCGATGACGATGTTCTCCGCGGTCTGGTTGCCGACCTGAATGGTAAGCGAACCGGAGAGCGTGGTGCCGGCAACCGAGGAGATCGAATCGAGAGAACCGCTCGGATTCTCCGCGCTCAGCCCGTTCAGCAGCTCTTCCTGCAGCAGCGAGAGTGTCGGCGAGCCGAACAGCGGCTCCGGCGTTCCCGAGCTGGTGTTGCCTTCCTGCGTGTTCAGCGCGCTGATCAGCGAGTTGTAATCGGAGACAAACTGGTTCACCGTGCTCTCCACGTCCGTATTGTCGTTGCCGATAATCACCTGCACCGGCGTGGAGGAGGAGGAAAGCAGTTGAAACGTGACGCCGGGAATGAGATCGGTGACGGTATTCGAGGTGCTGCTCAGGTTTACGCCGTCCACCGTCAGGCTGGCGTTGGCGCCCGTCTCCGCGGTGTTGTAGTTGAGCGCCGTCACGCTGTCGGTCACGCTCGAGTTCACGGTCAGCGTCCCGGCGGCGCCGGGCGTTTGCGACGTGAGCGCCAGGCTCGACGTTCCGTCGCTGTTAGTCACGATCGACGCCGTCACCCCGATACCCGGCGTGCCGTTGATTGCGTCTTCGAGTCCGCTGAGCGTGGCGTTCGACGACGGAACGTCGACCGTCTGCGCCGTCCCGCTGCCGACCTGGATCGAAATCGACCCGGCAAGCGCGTCACTCAGGCTCGATACCGGAGACAGCGTCCCGGAAGAAGTCGTGGTGCTTGTGCCGGCAGTGCCGGTGTAGCTCAATGTGTTCTGCGCCGTGGCGGTGAGGCTGTTCGCCGTCGCGGTGATGTCGCCGTCCCCGCCCGACGTGCCCGAGACCAGGCTCAACCGCGAGCCGGTGGCGTCGGTCAACACGCTGGCGGAAATGCCCACGCCGGATGCGTTGATGGCCGAGGCCAGCGCCGCGAGCGTATCGTCGCCGCTCGCCGAGCCGGTGTAGATGGTATTGGCCGCCGCGCCCGTGCTTGGCGCCGAGCCGATCGTAAAAGTCTCCGTGTTTCCTTCGCCTGCTTGCAGCGTAATTGATCCCGAGAGCGCGTCTGTGGCGTCGGCCACCTCCGCCAGATAGCCGCTCGATGTCTGCGCCAGGCTGTTCACCGTGACGGTGTGCGTGCCCGCCGTGGCGGAAGAGGAGGCGGCCGTCAGTTCGAGCACGTTGGTGTTGGAGCTCGAGCCTTCCTTTTGCGCCAGGATGCCGTTGAAGTCGGTAAGCTGGCTCATATCGTTGGAGAGGTTGGAAAACAGCGTGCCCAGGTTCGAGATCACCGCGTCCTGGCTCTCCAACGAGGTCAACTGATTCTGCCACGGCGTTTCCACTGCCTGGAGATTGGCCACAATCTGCGACACCGTCGCGCTCACATCGAATCCCGCGCCGCTCGTGGGCGATCCAAAGCTCAACCCGACTGTGCCCATTCTTCGCCTCCGTAGCAATTCAGAGCAGCCGGGAATCCAGCCGCCTCTTTGCCTGATTGGAAAAACCTCAATAACTTAAGAAACCATCGCAGCGCAGCGAAGGGCGCCCATCGGACGCCCCTCCCCGCATTCTCTATCTAGGTTGCGTTACTGCAGCAGCTTGGTTACTTCCTGCTGCATGCTGTTGGCCTGCGCCAGCGCCGAGATGCCGGTCTGGCTCAGGATTTCGTACTTCGACATGTTCGAGGTTGCCGAAGCGTAGTCGGTAGCCTGCACCGCGTTCTGCGCAGACTGCACATTCTCCTGTTGCGTGCTGAGCACGGAGCTGACCGAGTTCAGCGTGTTGATCTGCGCGCCGATGTAGCCGTCCTGCGAAGCAACGTCGGCAATGGCTGAGTTCAGATCGGTCAACGCCGTCTGCGCGTTGCTCGAGTTGCTCAGGCTGGTGGCGCTCAGGTTCTCTCCGGCGCCGTCGGTGTAGCTGATGGTGGCTACGCCGCCGGTCGAGTCGCTGTCCAGCGTGGCCGCCGCCGACTGACCCGAGCTCGAGTCTTCGATCGCCGTTCCACCCTGAACGATGTCCTGATCGCCATTCACTGCTGTAGCCGCCGTGCCCGTCTCGATGTGGCCGCCGGAGATCTCGATGCCGGTATCGGTCGAGGCGGCAGCTGCGCCATCGCCGGCTGCAGCGGCGGTGGTGAAGGTAGCCGTCAGGCCGAGTCCGGAGTTGTTGATGGCCGAAACAAGCCCGGCAACCGTATCCGTTGAGGGAGTGATGGTCACCGTGCCCGCGTTTCCTGAGGCGTCGACGTAGCTCAGGCTCAGCGTGCCGCCCGCAGCCAGGCTGTCGGTTTCCTGCGCGTTCGAGGTCCCCGTAAGGTCGATGAACACGTTCTGGCCGGTGCTGTACGCCATGGCGCCGGCTGTGTCGCCTACGCTCGACTCGGACAGAGTGGCCATGTTCAGGCTGTCGACCGATGCGCCCGACGCGGTGGAGTCGCCGGTATAGATGTTCACGTTCTGGCCGGTTCCGAAAACCTTCACCTGGTTGTAGGTGGTGGTGGAACCGATGTTGTCGATTTCCGACAGGATCGACTGGTACTCCTGGTTGGCAGCCGCGTCCTGTGTGGAGTTGAGGGTGCCGTTCGAGGCCTCGGTGGCCAGCGTCACGGCCCGGTTGAGCAGGCTTGTCACTTGCGAGAGAGCGCCATCGGCCACTTGCAGCAGCCCTACGCCTTCGGTTGCGTTGGTCTGCGACTGCGTCAGCGCCATCTGGTTGGCCTCGAGGCCGTTCACCAGCGAAAGGCCGGCGGCATCGTCCGCGCCGGAGTTGATCTTCGAACCCGAAGACAACTGCTGCAGCACGGTATTCAGGCTGTTATTGGTATTGTTCAGATTGTTTTCCGCATACACTGCGGACATATTGTTTAGGACACCCAGGGACATGGGAGTTCTCCTTATAGCATGCGTGGATTTGCGGCACCGTGCCTATGAGCGCTCCCTAATTTATTAACCCCGGGTAGCTGCTTGCTGGCGGTGACCGCCGCATCTTGAGCCTTCTTCGGCCCCAGGTTTATGGACTTTATCTAACCCTCATTTCTGTCCTGCGCTGTACACGTCACATTACCTTCGAATTTCTTAACCGTTCGCCCGCCATCGCCGATAAACCTATGCAAAGGAGTTTCGCGGCCATGATCGAGCTGACGCGGCTGAACGGCAAAGCCATGGTGTTGAACAGCGATCTGATCAAGACCGCCGAGGCTTCGCCCGATACCATGCTTACCCTCATCAACGGAGAGAAGCTGATTGTGCGCGAAGCGCTCGCGGAGGTCGTCGAACGAGTGCTTTTCTATCGCGCGCGGCTGCTTGCCGCGGTGGCGCAGCGCCTCGGGGAGAAGGACGATATCCGGCGCGTGGCGGCTCTTTCCAGCCTCGATCTTGCCGGCTCGGAAAGCGGGCAGGATATCCAGGGCAACTGAAAGTCATTGCGCATGGGGCTCATTTCGCGGCCGGGAGCGGGGAACGGGTGATGGACAAAGCGAGCATCGGCGGGTTTCTCGTAGCCATGCTGGGCATCGTTGCCGGCCTGCTCATGGAGGGTGGCCATGTGGCCCAGGTCTTGCAGCCCACCGCGGCTCTCATCGTGTTTGGAGGCACCCTCGGCGCAGTCCTGCTGCAATTCCGGCTGGCCACGGTTATCGAGGCGTCCCGCGGCCTGGTGCGGATGTTTGTGGCGCCGCACACGCAGGACACCCAATTGATCGCCCGGCTGGTGGCCTTCGCGCACAAGGCTCGCCGCGAAGGAGTGGTTTCGCTCGATGCCGATCTCGAAAGCATCGACGATCCGTTTCTCAAACAGACGCTCACCCTTGCCGTCGACGGCACTGAGCCGGCCGAGCTGCGCAGCATCATGCGCGTAACCCTTGACTCGACCATGGAAAACGAGGAGCGGCTTCCCGCCGTCTTCGAATCCGCCGGCGGCTTTTCGCCCACCATCGGCATTCTGGGCGCGGTCCTCGGACTCATCCAGGTGATGCAGCATCTCGACGACATTCACCAGGTCGGCCGCGGCATCGCCGTGGCCTTCGTCGCCACCATCTACGGCGTCGGCATCGCGAACTTGTTTTTTCTGCCCTTCGCCGGAAACATGCGTATCCGCATCCGCGAAGGCCACAGGCGCCGCGAGATGCTGCTCGAGGGCGTGATCGCCATCCTGGAAGGCATCAACCCGCGCATGCTGGAGATCAAGCTGGCCGGCTTTCTCGATTACGCCCAGCGTGAAAAAAAGGAGCGTGCCGCATGAGCCCGCGCACCCTGCGCAGCCGCGTAAGCCATGACCGCTGGCTGGTTTCCTACGCCGACTTCATCACCCTGATGTTCGCTTTTTTCGTGGTTCTCTACGCCACCGCAACCGCCGACGAGAAGAAGCAGGCGCAGGTGTCGGAGTCCATCAACAGCGCCTTCCACGCTCTCGGCATCTTCCCCAGCTCGGCGAGCCAGCCCGCGAGCACGCCTGCGCCGCGCCCCGAAAACACCGCTCCGGCCGTGAACGCGGCCGGCGAGGATGCGCTCGCCGCTGCGAACGTCCGCGAAAATCTCAGTCACGTTCAGAGTGAACTTGCGCAGGCGTTGTCTGACCAGATCGCCGGCCACACGGTTTCCATCCAGATGGGGCACGACGGGCTGATCGTCAGCCTCCGCGAAGCAGGATTCTTTGCCTCCGGCTCGGCCGCGCCCAAGCCCGAAACCCTCCCTGTGCTGCGCAAGATTGCCGCATCGCTCGCGCCCACGGATTTCGATCTTCGCATCGAGGGTCACACCGACAACCTGCCCATCCACACCGCTGAATTCGACTCCAACTGGGAACTTTCCACCGCCCGCGCAACCGGCGTCGCCCGGCTGCTGCTCGAAGAAAAACTCATGCCCCCGGAGCGTCTCTCTGCCGCCGGCTACGCGGAATTTCATCCCCTGGCGAGCAATGCCACCGCCGAAGGCCGGGCCGAGAACCGGCGCGTCGACCTCGTTGTCCTGCCGCGCTCCTCACTGGACTTGGCCGCAACTGCGCCGTCGGCGCCGCAGCAGCCGTGGCGCAAGATTACGGATGGGGACTAGCGGCCTCAACCCCGCCAACCCCGCTGACTCCGCTAACCGCTACTCCACTCCCAGCACCTTCACGATCGCGCGCTTGCGCCGTTGCCCGTCGAACTCGGCATAAAACACGCGCTGCCACGTGCCCAGATCGAGCTTTCCGTTCGTGACCGGCAGCGTGGTTTCATGGTGCAGCAGAAGCGACTTCAAATGCGCATCCGCGTTGTCTTCTCCTGTCTGATGGTGCTTGTATTCGGGCCGCGCCGGCGCCAGCTCTTCCAGCCATTTGCCGATGTCTTCGATCAGCCCGCTCTCCAGATCGTTCACGTAGATCGCGGCCGTGATGTGCATGGGCGAGACAAAACACAATCCGTCCTTAACGCCGCTGCGCCGCACGATCTGCTCCACCTGGTCGGTGATGTGCACCATCTCCCGGCGCTGTCTGGTCTCAAAGACCAGATATTCGGTATGACTCTTCATGACGGTAAAATTCTCCTTCGCAGGTTCCAATCAGATTCTATGCGTGTGGAACAACCGCACCGCCGCGCTGCCCTTGCGCGTTTGTCGCGGGGGCAAGACGCCGTTATCCTGAATCCGCGATGAAGAGCAATCGCCCGATTGCCGGCTCCGCGCGCCGCCGTCGCAGCTCGGAGCGGCCGCCGGCCCGCGCGGCCGCGAAACCTGCGCCGGTTTCTCCGGCGACGGCCGCGCACCGCCTGCGCCGCATGCATGACCGGCTCGTGGCCGCTTACGGGCCGCAATACTGGTGGCCGGCGCACTCCGCATTTGAAGTGATTCTCGGTGCCTATCTCACGCAAAACACCGCATGGAAAGCCGTCGAGCGCTCGCTTGCCAATCTGCGCCACGCCGGAGCGCTCAGCGTCGAAGGCCTCCGCGCCCTTTCGCTCGACGAACTGCGCGTGCTCATCCAGCCCTCGGGCTTCTTCACGCGCAAGGCCCCCGCGCTCAAGGCCTTCGTGTCGATGCTCGACGAAGAATTCTCGGGCTCGCTTGAAGTTCTCCGCGCCGCGCCGGCACGCGTCGTCCGCAAGCGGCTTCTGGCGCTGCCCGGCGTCGGCCCCGAGACTGCGGATGCCATCCTGCTCTACGCGCTTGGGGCTCCCGTGCCGGTCGCGGACGAATACCTGCGCCGCATTGCCGAGCGGCATCATCTGCTTGCGCCGTCGCCCGGCCGCAAAACCATTTCTTACGATGCGCTCTCTGCGCTCACGCGCCGCGCCTTTGCGCGCGATCCGGAACCGGCCCGAGCCGCTCTCTACAACGAGTTCCACGCCCTCACCGTTGCCGTGGGCAAGGCGCACTGCGGGCCCACGCCGCGCTGCCAGGGCTGCCCGCTCGCCTTCGATCTGAAAAAAACTCATCCTGGCCGCTAGCTCCCGGCTTCTAGCTTCTTCGTGCAAGAGCACGGTGCCATATTTCTCCGAGACCAGCTAGGATCAAGTGGCTAGAACTGGTTGCATAAATGGCATTGTAAAAGGGCACGGCTTTAGCCGGGCTGCAACAAACCGCACAAACATTGGGGCCTTAGCCCCTGAGGGATGCTTCCATCTCGTCTGCGGACCATTGATGCAACCAACTCTAGAAGCTAGAAGCTGCCTTTCATGGCGTAATCTGGTTGCACCATGAGCCCCGTCCCGCCGCAACCGCAAGTGAATCTTGTTCAGACGCCCGACTATCGCGAGTCCTACGCCAACAGCGTGCAGGTGCGCGTCAGCGTCTGGGACTTCCAGCTTGTCTTTGGCCTGGCTTCAAGCGAAAGCCCGGAGCACGTGACCATCCGCAACCATCAGGCCATTTTTTTGAGCCCGCAACAGGCCAAGGCCCTTTGGAACGTCCTCGGCCAGAACCTGGCGCAATACGAACAGGCCTTCGGCAATCTCAATCTCGAGCCGCAGAACCAGTCTTTTCCGCGCGGGCCTGTCAATTAGCCGCTGCAGTCGCCCGCATTGCCTGCATGCGTTCGGAGAGCGCTCGTGCGTTTGAAGAGAATCCTCATCCCCTCACCCCATGAGCCCCTGCCTCTGTGGATGATCTTTTCCGTCATCTTTGCAGCGCTCTATGTGAGCCACTTCTCGCTGCTGCACCTTCCTTATTATTGGGATGAAGCGGGCTATTACATCCCCGCCGCCTGGGATTTTTTTCGCACCGGCTCACTCATTCCGGTGACGACGTTGAATAACGCCCACCCCCCGCTGCCCAGCATTTATCTCGCCCTGTGGTGGAAGTTATCCGGCTTTACTCCGGAAGTGACGCGTGAAGCGGTCCTTCTGGTGGCCGCGCTGGGGCTGCTGGCCGTGTGGCGCCTCGCTCTGCGCATCGTTGATGCGGGGTCCGTCGCCTTCTGGACGGTCCTGCTCGCCGGCCTCTATCCCATCTGGTTTGCGCAGAGCTCGCTTGCCCAGGCTGACATCTTTGCCTCCGCCTGCTCGCTCTGGGGATTGGCTTACTCATTGCCCAGCCGTGGACGCAATCCCCGCGCGGCAGCGCTCTGGTTTTCCGCCGCTGCCTTATGCAAGGAAACATCCATCGCCATCCCGCTCACGCTGGCCGCACTCGAATGCGTGGAAGGCTTCTTCGATCTTCCCTCGGCACGCACGCGCCGGTGGCGCCAGGCGGCGTGGCTCTCCGCCTGCGTTCTTCCGCTCGCCGCCTGGTACGCCTGGCATTTCGCCAAAACCGGCAACCTCTTTGGGAATCCGGCCTATGTCCGCTACAACGCTGAAGCTACGCTCGCGCCGCTGCGCATCCTTGCCGCATTCGGCCATCGCATCCTTCAACTCACTGCCCACATGAACCTGTTTGTGCCGGTGTTCGTGGCCCTGGCGGCTCTGGTGCTGACGCCGCTGGCCGACGCCGAGGGGCACCAGCGGCCCGGCATCGATCCCCCCACGCTGCGCCGCATCTTTCTCCTGCTTTTGGTCGAGGCCATCTTCTTCAGCGTAATCGGCGGCGCGCTGCTTACGCGCTATCTGCTTCCCCTGTACCCTCTGGTGTTGCTTCTCGCCCTTTCCACCATGTATCGCCGCATACCGTACTGGCACGCCGCCGCGGTCCTCTCCGCCGCCGCCTTTCTCGCCGCGCTCTTCATCAATCCTCCCTATGGCTTCGCGCCCGAAGACAATCTCCAGTACGCGCGCGTCATCCGCATGCACCAGGCGGGCATCGCCCAGCTCGCGCGCCGCGATCCGGGAGCCACCGTGCTCACCGCCTGGCCCATGACCGACGAGCTCTCCCGGCCTGAGCTCGGCTATGTCAGCGAACCGTGGGACGTCTGCCCGATCGACAATTTCTCCGCGGGCCAGATTGCGAAGGCCGCCGAAGAGCCCGAAAAATATTCAGCCGCGCTGGTCTTTTCCACGAAATACGAACCCGCGTCCACGGTGTTCACGCTGGGAAAGGCAAGCCGCGCCCTCGATGAGCGCTACTTCGGCTTGCATTACGATCTGCCGCCCCAGGCCATCGCGCTCGAGCTCGGAGGCGCGCTGGTCTGGCAGGAGGGGAATCACGGCATGGGAATCGCGCTCATCCGCTTCGACCGGCCTGTCGAAGCGCATTTGGGAGGCGGGCGAAATCCGGCGAATGGGCAAATTGCCTTTGCGAACCGACGGCCCTGACTAAAGCCGCTTTCGCAAAAACTCGACGATGAGGTAGCCCACCAGCGCCGAGCAGCAGGCAATGGTGAGATTGGTTCCCGTAACCACGTCGTGCAGGGCAAAGGCGAAGCTCTTTCCTTTGCCGGCCGACCGGCTGAACTCGCCCATGAGAAGGTTCGAGTAAAACAGAAAGATAATAAATCCGATCTCCACCAGCGCCCGCAACACCGGGGCAAGTTTTCGCCTTCGCGCCGGGGTCTGGGTCATGGCCTCATCATAACCATGCGGCCGCGCGGTACCAACAGATTTCGGTTACCTTTCTTGTGCGTTGCGCTCAAGCCTATAATTTCCGGTAGTGGTCGATCTCATCTCACACCGTAAACGAGGGGCGCGCGCGCGGCGGCCAGGCGCCCTCTTCGCGCTGGCTGCCGCTCTGTTTTGGCCCCTGTTCCTGCACCCCCAGTCGTCCGCGGACGAAGCCCGTACCACGGCCGATCGGGCGCGGATTCTCCTCGTCCTTCCCTTCGACAACCGCACCGGCCAGCCCAGTCTCGAATGGATTCGCGAGGCGGCAGCCGATTTGCTGAGCAGCCGCTTTGCCTCGGCCGGCTTTGCACCCATGACGCGCGCCGACCGCATGTACGCTCTCGACCACCTCGGGCTGCCGCAGGGCTTTCAACCCTCCCGCGCCAGCTCGCTCAAGCTGGCCCAGACGCTCGATGCTGATTCGATCGTGGTGGGCAGTTACTCTCTTGACGGAACGCAGATCGTTGCCCAGGCGCAGCTGGTCGACGTTCCTCACCTGCGCATGAGCGCCGCCGTCACGGCGAGCGGCGCAATGCAGGATATGATTGCCGTCTTCGACACGCTGGCATGGAAGCTGACGCGGCAGCTCGATCCCGCCCTCGACGTGACCGAGGAAACCTTTCTGGCAGCCGGCGCGGGGTTGCGGCTCGATGCCTACGAGCAATACATTCGCGGCATCACCGAGCCCGATCATTCCGAGCGTCTCCGTCATCTCGAGCAGTCGGTCAAGCTCAGTCCGGAGTTCAGCCCGGCGTGGATGGCTTTGGGCCGCGAAGACTATGCGGGCCAGGACTACGATCAGGCCGCGAAGGCATTCGCCAAAGTCGATCGCAATGACTCCGATGCCCTGGAAGCCGGCTTCTATCGCGGGTTGTCGCTGCTGTTCTCCGGCGACTACGCTGGGGCGGAGCAGGCATTTGCCGAGGTGGCGCGCGTTCTTCCGCTGGCCTCAGCCGTCAACAATGAAGCCGTCGCCGTCAGCCGCCAGGGCCACGATGGAACCGCGCTCTTTGTGCAGGCAGCCTCCGCCGATCCCAACAACGCGGACTATCACTTCAATCTTGCCGTCAGCCTGAAAGCGCGCGGCAAGGACACTGCCGCAATGGGCGAGCTTGCGCAATGCCTCAAGCTCCGCCCCGGCGACACCGAAGCGCAGGCCCTCGTGGCTGCGTGGAAAGATCCCGCTGCAGCGCAGGCTGCCACGGCCGCCGGCTCCCAGAACGGGGCCGACCCCCTCGAGCGCATTGCCCGCACCTTTGACGAAGCAGCTTTCCGCCAGGCGGCCAATATGCTTGACCAGATGGAGGCAACGCGCCTGGCCTCACTCTCGCCGCGGGCGCGTGCGCTCGCGCTTTCCACCCAGGCCAGGGGCTATCTTGACCGCGGCCTGTTGCTTGAAGCCGAGCGGCTCTACCAATCTTCGATAGCCGCCGACGGGCAGCTTGCGCAGGCGCACGAGGGCCTGGCGGAGGTGCGGGAGCGCACCGGCGACGATGCAGCCGCGCGCAAAGAAGCGCAGGCAGCCCTGGAACTCGCCCCCTCGGCGGATGCGTACCTGGTGCTGGGCCAGCTCGATCTGGCCGACAACCACCTCAGCGACGCCAGAAGTGACGCCGAAGATGCGCTGAAACTTGCGCCCGCGAGCGAAGCGGCTAAAGAATTGATGCGGCAGGTTCAGGCCCGTTCCGGCGTCGCCCCGTAAAGCCCGGCCGGAATCCCTGAAGGAGCAAGCCATGGACACGCGCCTTGATGGATTGGCTCGATTGGCCCGATTCGCACGATCCACTCGAAGGGCCTTCCCGCTTGCCATCGGCCTCCTGGTGCTGCTGTGGGCTGCAATGCCGGGACGTCTCCGCGGATCCGATGGCGGGCAGCCGCTCGTGGAAAAATTCGTACTCGATGACACCATTCAGCCGGTCAGCGCCGATGAGCTGGAGCGCGCCATTGCCCGCGCCAACGCCGACGGCGCTCAGGCGCTGCTGATCGAGATGGACACGCCGGGAGGCCTGGTGGACTCGATGCGCTCCATGGTCGGAGCCATCCTCGGCTCGCGCGTGCCCATCATCGTCTACGTGGCCCCTTCCGGTGCCCGCGCCGGCTCGGCCGGTTTCTTTCTGCTCGAAGCGGCAGACGTGGCCGCCATGGCTCCGGGAACCGAAGCCGGCGCCGCTCACGTGGTCTTCGAGATGGGCAAGCCGGACACAACGGAGATGCAGAAGGTCGAAAACGATGCCGAGGCTTTTCTGCGCTCCTACGTAACCCGGAGAAACCGCAACGCCGAGGCGGCCACGGCTGCGCTCGCCTCGTCCCACTCCTACACCGCCGAAGAGGCGCTCAACCAGCACCTCATCGACGAGATAGCCGATAGCGACACGCAACTGCTCGCCCTCCTCGATGGGCGCGAGATCACGCGCCTGAACGGAAACAAGGAGACCCTCCACCTGGCCGGCGCCCGCATTGAGATGGTGCGGCCCACGGTGCGCGACGATGTACTCGGCTGGCTGGTCAATCCCAATATCGCCCTGCTTTTCCTGGTGGGCGGCGCGCTGCTCATCTATCTCGAGTTCAACACCCCCGGCACCATCGTTCCCGGAACCCTGGGCACGCTCATGGTGCTGCTCGCCGTTTTTGCTCTGAATCTCCTTCCGATTCGCTATACGGCTGTGCTGCTGCTTCTCGCCGGGCTGGTTCTGCTCCTGCTCGAAGCCAAGTTCGGCGGCCACGGCGCGCTGGCCATCGCCGGCATTGTCTGCCTCACCTTCGGCACGCTGACCCTCGTGGCCGCGCCCATTCCGCAATTGGCCGTCAATCCCTGGGTCGCCTTCGCCATCAGCGCCGCCTTCGGCATCATTACGTTGTGGCTGGTGCAACTGGCCGTCCGCGCGCGAAGACGCAAGGCGCGCATCGGCGCGGAGGCAATGGTCGGTTCGCGCGCCACCGCAATGGAGTCCCTCGCGCCCGAAGGCCATGTTCTTGTGGAAGGAGAGATCTGGCGCGCCGTGGCCAATCAGCCCATTCCTTCCGGCACACCGCTGCTCGTCGTCGGCCACGAGCAGATGGTCCTGCGCGTCGAGCCCGTGCATGCGCCCGCGGCGGTTCAGAAGCCGGCCTGAAGCGCTCCAACCGCGCTGGAGTACAATCCCTGCTGAGGTTAGCCCATGTCCAACTCAACGTTGCCCATCCTGATCTTCGTTGTCATCGTTGTTCTTTATCTTCTCAATTCCATCAAGATTCTTCGCGAGTACGAGCGCGCCGTCATCTTCCGTCTCGGCCGCGCTCTGGCTGCGCCCAAAGGCCCCGGCATCATTCTCGTCTTCCGGCCCTTCGATCAGATGATTCGCATCTCCCTCCGCCAGGAAGTGCTCGAAGTGCCGCCGCAGGACGTCATCACCCGCGACAACGTCACCATCAAAGTCAACGCCGTGGTCACGCTCTACGTCGTCAATCCCAATGACGCCGCCATCAAGGTGGCCAACTACGTCTACCAGACCTCGCAGTTCGCGCAGACCACCCTGCGCTCGGTCCTCGGCGAAGTCGAGCTCGACGAGCTGCTCAGCCATCGCGACAAGCTCAACCTCCGCATCCAGACCATCATCGACCAGCGCACCGAGCCCTTCGGCGTCAAAGTCGTCTCCGTCGAAGTGAAGCAGGTGGACCTGCCCGAGCAAATGCTGCGCGCCATGGCCAAGCAGGCTGAGGCGGAGCGCGAAAAGCGCTCCAAGATCATCCACGCCGAGGGCGAATACAGCGCCGCACAAAAGCTGGTGGATGCCGCCGCGCTCATGGCGACCCAGCCCATGACCTTGCAGCTGCGCTATTTGCAGACGCTCTCTGACATCGGCGTCGAGAAGAACACCACCATCGTCTTTCCCTTGCCGCTCGAAATGATGACCTTGCTGAACCGGGCCATTGCCGGCATTAAATCGCCGCCGGGCCAGCCATAGCACAAGCGTTAAGCGGCGCCGCGAGAACGAATTTGCGGTTGCGCCGTCGAACAAAAGAGTATCCTTGTCTTGGAGTCGCGGCCTTTGGAAGGACAGTTGAGGCGCCTGGCAGGTGTGTCTTCGCCGGGCAGGAAATTGCGCATGAGAGGAACCTTTGAGGACGAAGAGCTTGAGCCGGCGAAGCCGCGGCGCGATGCCGAGCTGACGCTTGGCTCCGGCGCCCTGCTCGGCCTCTTCCTGGGTCTCGCGCTCCTTTGC
>JASHTS010000133.1 GCA_030040425.1 Acidobacteriaceae bacterium
GACGCATCACGTTGCGCCGATGACTATGATGCGTTCTAGGCAAGAGAATTGCAGGCATTTTGCCGGCAGTCCTTGATCCGGCGGGATCAAAGGCCACGCTGCCGTGTGTGAATGTTTTGGTAGTTCTTAGCCAGGCGTCTCCGGCTTGGAAATGGAAAGCGCCATCAGATTCGAGCGTAATTCTCGTAGACGTTGAACCCCGCCGAACGCGATCAGGCGAGGGTCGAAACCTCTTGCTCCAACTGTTCGAGCCGTTCCATTGCCGCTTGCACCGCCGGGGCTCCTTCTTCTCTAACTTTCCGTGCCAGGTCAAGCGCTTGTTCCGCGACCCGGCTGATCTCGTGCAGGAGCTTGCGAATCTCAACCTCCAGCCGATCTCGGCTCTCCTGAATGCGATTGAGAACATCGTTTTGGACGCGCGAGCTGTTCGTTTCCAGCAGATGTCGCAGAAACTCCCGCGCTTCGTTTGTGATCGTCCTGCGTGCGCCAACAAGTGGCAAAAACACGTCGGCGAGCCAGCGTAAAGGAGATGGAGGCCGTGCGGTTCCGATAAAGTCTTCGAATATAAACTTGGAGCGGATGCGGAAGCCCTTCTCCGCATCGAGCACATGAGGCATCCGAGTCAGTTCGCTCAGACCGGCATCGGCCAGCTTGTTCAGAAAGCTGTTCCCCATTTCAACAAACCGGATAGCCACGGCGCGGTATTGGTGCTCGCCTTCTTCTTGCTCCGCTTTGAGCCAGGGCATCACCTTGCGGCGCGAGATCTCCTGGGCAAGGTGCATCACCCGGCGCCGGTAACGTGGACCAAAGCCGAGAGACACAGTCGGCAATATGCTGGCGAATTCCGCTTCCCCTTCCATTGACGCGGACCGGAAGAAAAGTTTGTGCCGTTCAACGAAGAGATCTGAAATTCGATGCTGTTCGGCCATAAACAGGAAACCGAGCTCACGCATGGAACGCTCGGCTTCGCCGATGGTTTGTTTCATTAGCTCGATGCGCCGCTCGGATTCCTCTAACGGCCGGAGGAGTGCATCGCGGTTCTCATTGATGATCGCCAGCAACTGCTCGCTCAGGCGCTGAATGCCGCGCTCGCAAGCGGCACGCACGAGATTTCGGCCTGAGTCTTCAACCAGCGATTGCAGGCTCGCCAGCAGCTTTTCCCAGTCGCGCAACGGTCCGCGCTTTTCCATCCGTTCGGTAGCGCTCACCTCAAAGACCTCGCCCATTGGGCGGTGCAGCCGCTTTTCCAAAATCTCGCGTGTGAACTTTGCTGCCGCCGCGCGCTCCGGATCGGTGGTGCGGTCAGCTTTGTTGATGACCAAGATCAGATCTTGAGCCTGCTTGCAGACCGCTTCTACCAGTACCAATTCCTCGCCCGCAATGGGCGGGTCAGCTCCGATCACGACCAGGGCTGCATCGATATGCGGAATGAAGCCCTGTGTGGTGGCAGTATTGCCGGTCCAGACTGAGCCCAAGCCCGGCGTGTCCACAAAGCACATGCCAGAGGACAACAGAGGGCTGGGCACAAAAACCTCTGCGCCTTCAACGCCCCTTTTGTTTTCCGGATTCAATTCTTCGCTTACGTATTGCTTCAAGTCGAGCAGATCGATATCGCGCCAGGAGCCGTCTCGCATGCGGACGCGCGCCTGAAGTTCGCCGCCAAACCGAATCACAGTAGGCACTGCCGTGACGGGCACAAACCCGGTAGGGACAACTTCGCAGCCCACCAGAGCGTTAAGGAGGGTGGATTTACCGCGCTTGAACTGACCGACACACGCTACATAGAACCGCCCCTCGGCAACACGCTCTGCGAGTTCACGCGCTTCCTCTGCGACAGGCTCCGAGGAAAGATCTTCGGCCACTTGGGCGAGCCCCAAGAGACGGGAGGCGCCATCCACGGATGCAGGTGTCTCCGCCGGGAGATTCCTCAAACTGTGTACCGGTGAGCTATTGCTATCGCATTCCTTCATGACACTTGTGCCCCGAACGCTTTTCTGTCGAACGCATCGCAGGAATTCGACACACCGCACCGCTATGGTGCACTGGCCACACACAAGATTGTCTTGGAAGGGTGAGATAAGACGACATACGCCTACCAAGAAAATCCTTCTTCTTCGTAGGAGTCATCTGCCCGAGGGGCGGTTTAGGTGAACTCCAACACCCATGGCGATTATCTCATAGATCCTCTCTCACAGATCCTCTCGGCCAGCTCTTTGACCGGTGAGCTGCGCACTCCGCTATCTCCACTTTAGTCCCCTCCATCTCGCTTCACCGGGATGTTGGCACTTTCGATTGACCGGAAACGCTAAATTTTTGAATCTGGTATCCTCATAGATACACCGGAGGCTCCAGGTGTACAAGGCGAAGGGGTTCGCCTGAACTGCTGTTCCATCCCTCCTCTATTTGCTTGGGATGGGCGGATGATGACCCCTGACGAACATGCGTCGGGGAGTTGCCTGCTCATCCAGCTGACCCCCACAGATTCCGATCGGGTGTTGCAGAGTACAACCTCTGCGCCGCGCCAGGAATAGAGGCTCTGTGAAAATTGTCATTATTTCCGATGTCCATGCCAACCTCGCCGCCCTGAAAGCTCTCCCTGAACGCCAATACGATCAATTGTGGTGCATTGGAGATCTTGTCGATTATGGGCCGGATCCTCATGAGGTGGTCGAGTGGGTGCGATCGAACGCGACGGTTGTGGTTCGCGGCAATCACGATCATGCAGCCGGATTTTCCGTCGATCCCCAATGCTCGGCGCCATATAAGAAGTTAGCCGATGAAACCCTTCGCTTCACGCTGCGCGTTTGCAAGAACGAGGATCTCGACTACCTTAAAGGTCTCCCTGTCTATCGAGATGTATCCGTGAACTCGACTCGATTCTACTTGGTTCATGCCGCGCCCACGGACCCACTGTTCGGCTATTACCCCAAAGATTCTCCGCATTGGCGGGAACAAGTCGATTGCGTTGCAGCCGACGTACTGGTCGTCGGGCACACACACACACCATTTGTGCGTCAAGAGGGAAAGACAACGATCGTTAACCCGGGGAGCCTTGGGCAGCCTAAAACCGGCAGGTCGCTCGCTTGCTATGCAGTTTGGAACGATGGAAAGATCTTTCTCCAGGAATACCAGTACCCGGTTGAAGAGACGATTCGAGGAATCCGCGCAATGCCGATTCCTTCGCAAGACCAGGAGGCATTGATCGCCGTCCTCAGGGGAGGGGAAATACCGGTTCGGACCGTAACCCGCTTATAGCCGGAGCACATTCTGTCGCTCATCCTCGCGAGAAAGGAGATCGGAAGATTCGATGTCCGACTTCAGGAAGTCGCATGAACGAAAGCTGTTGGACGAGCTTTTTCGTGGATACCCCGGCCCGGCATTTGCCATCCGGCTATGGAACGGTTGGCAATGGTCATCTCTTCCCGGCGAAAAGCCGGTCTTTACGGTAGTTGTTGAAACTCCCAACGCCCTGCGGGCACTGATGACGGAGCCGAACGAGGTGACACTCGGCGATGCATTCATTCGTCGGGAAATCGACGTGGAAGGGGATATCTTCTCTGCCTTTTCCGTGGCGGAGTATCTCGTTAATCGACCGCGTGGTCCGCTGCGCCAAGTGATGGATTTTCTTGTTCGAACGGGCGCGAGATCGGAGCGTTGGTTCCATTACGGTGCCCGGCATTCGGCGCTGCGCGACCGCGCCTCTATCACCTATCATTACGACCAGCCGGTCGAATTCTTCCGCCCATGGCTGGGCAGCACGCTCGCATACTCCTGCGCCTACTTTCGAGCTGAAAGCGACTCCCTGGACCTGGCGCAGGCCCGGAAGCTCGAGCTGATCTGCCGGAAACTCCGCCTACAACCGCGCGACAATTTTCTCGACATCGGATGCGGGTGGGGAGGCCTGATCTTGCATGCCGCGGAAAAGCATAATGTTCGCGCTCATGGGATTACTCTCAGCCTGAATCAGGCAGAAGTGACTCAATGCAGGGTCGATGGCGCCGGGCTTGCGCAAAAATGCATCGTGGAGCTGCGTGACTACAGGGACTGCGCAAACCTCTCTGGCTCATTTGACAAGATTGCAAGTGTGGGGATGTTTGAGCATGTGGGACCTGGAAACCTGCCTCACTACTTTCACACCGTTCACGGGCTCTTGCGAGCCGGCGGAACATTCCTGAATCACGGCATCGCGCGTTCTGCGCTGTCTCCCGTGCGTAAGGACTCTTTTATAGATCGTTACGTTTTTCCCGACGGCCGACTCGCGACTCTGTCGCAAGCGACCGACGCGGCTGAGTCAGCCGGGTTTGAGGTGCGCGATGTTGAGAATCTTCGCGAGCATTATGAGCTCACCTTGCGCAAGTGGGTAGCAGGGCTTCGCCGGAACGAAGGATCGCTGCGAAATTGCGTTTCCGAGGAGACATACAGAATCTGGCTTTTGTATATGGCGGGATCGGCTGCGGCATTTCACAGGGGAGAAATCGCTGTCTATCAGATCCTGCTCAGCCGGCTGGAGCAAGGCAAATGCCGGCTTCCTCTGGTTCGCGAAGACTGGTACGCGACACGCGAGCAGGAAGAAGAAGGAATTGAAGCATGAGCGGGCCAGGTCATGAGGTTTCCGACGATGCGATCGAGCAGTTGATTGCCGCCATGGATTCCCTCGTTGACGGAGATCGAGCGGCTGAGCAACTGATCTCATTTGGACAAATCGTCGTACCTGCCGTAGAGCGATTTCTGCTTGCGTCCCGTCCAAGATCGATTTCTGTGTCGCGTTGCCGCGCGGTGCGCATCCTGGGAGCGCTTGGCGCCTATTCCAGCCTTATTCATTACCTGGGCCAAAACGTCCGGCCGGGCGACGCGACAGTCCTGTTCGCGGAAGACTCGGTACGCAGCGCGGCAGCTCAGGAACTGATGCGTCACGAGACGCCGGCCACATTCAAGGTCTTGCTCGACGCCGTCAAACAACGTGCAACGAGCGGGCTTATTCAGGCGCTGTCTCAATACCGGTGGCCTGAGAGCGTGCCCCTTCTGTTCCATTTGCTCGAAGACGATCTGTGCCGTGAAGATGCCAAAGAAGGACTTCGCAAGATGCCTGAAGCCGGCAGGGCGTATGCGGTTCTGCTTCTGCGCGGCCTGACCGAACTTCCGATGCTTGGTTCGAGCGCCTCGCGCCGCAGGCGGGCCACGCTTCAGTTGCTCGTCGAGTTTGGAATCTCTCTGACCGAATGGTCCGACTTGAGCGGTTTCCTTGATGACGAAGACTGCGACTGCGTCATTTCAGTGGCTACGCTCGGGATGCGCTTCGCCCCCCCGGCTGAAAGGCCTTTCATTGTCGCCGCGCTGATTGAAAGGTCCAGAGGAATGAATTGGGCGCAGGAAACTGAAGCTGTCGAACTCTTGGACAAGTGGCCGCAACTCGCCAGGCAAATTGCGAGACACATTCGCACTGAATGTGAAAAGAGGGGAGAAAAACCCAATTGGATGTCGCCCTTCTGGCGCATTCTCCATCACACCCTCGGCAATGAAATGCGGGAACAAAAACCCGGCGCCGCCTGATAGCGGCGTGGACGGCTCGGAACCGGATGATGCGGTGATTTCAATGGATCTCAAAGAGTACGAGAAAGCAAAATTCGCGCTGGCAGAGATCGTCCGCGCCGCTCAGGCCGTAGACACGAAGGACCAGGATCTGCTGTCTGCTTCGCGCGACCTCCTCATGCGGTTGGCTGACGATCGCTTCAATTTGATGCTGGTTGGACGCTTCAGCCGTGGCAAATCCACATTGATTAATGCGATTCTGGGCGCCGCCCATCTGCCTACGGGAATTCTTCCTCTTACGTCGGTGATCACGACTGTCCGGTACGGCAGCCGGACGCAAGTCGTGTTGAACTTCAACGATCGGCAACTCCGCCAAGAGATACCTCTTGCGCGTTTGGCCGAATTTGTCACCCAGCAATCGAACCCGGGCAATGTCAAAAACGTTGCCTACGCTGAGATTGAGCTGCCGGTGGAGTTGCTTCGCCGCGGCGTCTTTTTCGTCGACAGCCCAGGGCTCGGTTCGGCGATTACTGAAAACACGCAGACGACGGAGAGGTTCTTTCCGGAAGCAGATGCCTTCGTCCTCATCACGAGCTACGATAGCCCGCTTTCTGACGAAGAGAATCGCGCCTTGTACAGAATTCGCGAAACGGACAAGACACTTTTTGTGATCGTCAATAAGCAGGACACGGTTGGCGAGGACCAGCGCGGGCAGGTTCTGGACTACGTTAAGGCTCAGTTGGAGCGGATCTCCTTTAAGACGGCGCCGCAAATCTTCTCGATTTCTGCCCGGCAAGCCCTGGAGGCGAAGCAATTGCAGCAGCCGGATCTCGTCGCCAGGAGTGGCATCCTGCAGTTCGAGGAAGAGCTGCTTCGCTTTCTGCTTGACGAACGGGCGGAGGCTTTTCTTTCCAATATGTATGAACGCATACAGGACCTCCTTCTTGAGAGACGAAATCTGGAGAGCCAAGTCGAAAGGCGGCCGATCTATGAATCGCTCTTGGACCGGCTTCGTGGGGTTCGAGAGTCCGAGCGAGAACTCCCCTCGGAAGGTCGGCGCTACGTGGAGGAGGGCTCTTCCCCCAGGATTACGCTGGAATTGGAGAAACGGGGCGGGTGCCGTATTTGCGGACAGGTTTTGGACGCCGTCTTTCATTTCCTGAGCAAGCACCAGTACGAATTGGTCATCGACCGCGAGACGCAAAGGGAGCACGCGACGCGAGGCGGATTCTGTTCTTTGCATACTTGGCAGTACGAGAACATCTCCTCTCCCTACGGTGTGTGCACGGCCTATCCCGAACTTGCCCACCGGATAGCGGTGGAATTACAGCAATTGGCTGCCCGCAGCGATGGCTCTGTCTGGACAACGGAGAGTGTAGCGCACCTGGGCGGCTCCCAGGATACTTGCCAGGTCTGCCACGTTCGCGTCGAGGCAGAGCGCAAAGCTGTCCATGAGGCAGTTGCCATTTTGCGGAGGCTGGATGCCTCGTTTAACGCTAGGCTGCCTGCCTTCTGTCTCCTTCACCTCGCCATGATTGTCGGACATTTAGGCAAAGGGCGGGCTGCCGAAACGCTGTTGAACGCTCATGCCCGATTCTTCGAGCGAATGGCCGAAGACGCCCAGCGGTACGCCCTGCGGCACGACGCTTTGCGCCGGCATTTAACCAGCGAAGAGGAGCGGCGCGCGTCGCAGTTGATGCTTTTGATGCTGGCCGGCCACCGCAGTTTGTGCGCACCGTGGAATGTCCGGTCTTTGCTTTGATTGGCAGAAACTCGAGTCTGTGTGGCAAGGCTCAAAGCGGAATGTGGCTGGAAATGCAGCTCTCTGCCGGGAGTCGGTAAAAAGTCGGTTGTGCAGAACGGGGCACACTGCGCTGATTTCATTGCCGTCAGATTAAGAATTGTGCTAAGTTGAGGATGGCGAAGGGATCCGCCATGAACCGCCGCCCGATAGGGAACGGCTGATGACCCCTGCGATTGAGCAGGGGTTTTATTATGCTCCTGCATTGCACGGCGAATGAGGAGACATATGGACAACTACCTTGAGCTTCCCATCGGCGACAACGCCCCTGAGGTGCTGACGGCGGTCGTCGAAAATCCCGAAGACAGCACCAACAAGTATGAATACGATCGCGACCTGAATGTTTTTGTGCTGGATCGCGTACTCCACTCCCCAGTTCATTTTCCGGGCGATTACGGTTTCATCCCTCAAACGCTCGCGCGGGACGGCGATCCTCTGGACATCCTGATCCTCGGGGACACACCGACCTTTACCGGGTGCATCTACGCCGTCCGGCCTGTCGGACTGTTTGAAATGGTGGACCACGGTATGTGCGACGAGAAGGTCCTCGCCTATGCCATGGGGAACCCAAGGTTCGGCAACATTCGGAGTTACACGGAAATCCAGTCACACATTCTGCTGGAAGTCGAGCATTTTTTCTCCGTCTACAAGGAGCTTGAGGATAAAGAAACAAGGGTCCTCGGATGGAAAGTTCGGGAAGCTGCATACGAGGTGATCCGGTCGAGCCATGAGCGGTTTATTCACAGCGCCGTTGCCCAGTAAGGCCGTTGCCGTGCCTGAGCATTCATACAGCGGCAGCATTGAGCCTCAGCTGTTCTTCGCCGCGGTTGAGCGCACGGAGGAGATGGCTCGCCTGCAGGCCCAGGCAGAAAAGCGAAAATCGCTCCTGATTTTCGGGACGGAAGCTGTGGGAAAAACGCGACTTTTGCAGGCTTTCGCAAAAACTCAACTCTCGGCGCTCGCCGTATCCCGCATGGAATCTCCTCGTGAAATCTTGCTGACCCTGATCGCAGAGATACGCCGGCTTGGGAAGCCGCCAATCCCCTTCCCGGCAAATTATTCGTCGATGAGCACGAAATCCCTAAAGGGTTTGGTGCAGCGCGCGCTCGAAAAGCACCCATATCTCCTCGTGCTCGACCATATCAATGGTCCTTCACGGGTCGTCACCGGCCTCATTAAGGACTTGAATTACTTCGATCGCACGCCCGTCATTTTTGCAGCTCGTACGCCGCACATGGAAGATATAGGCGCATTGCAGCCCATGTGTGCACGGAGTTCTGAGAGATTGGAACTGAGGGAATTCGCTCCCTCGATCGCGCTGGAATTCGTTCGGTGGGAGGCCCGGCGAACCGAATTGTGGGCCTCCAACCTCGATGAGGTGCTGAGATTGTTTGCCGATAGCAGCAAGGGAAACCCGGGCGCCATGGTTCAAATGGTCAAGATGGCGCATCTGCCCAGATACTGGGCTGGGGATCAAATCAAGTCTCACATTTTGTATGTCGATTACCGCATGGGGCGGAGGGATTAGAAATCATCGGGGAGGCCATCGAGGTGCCAGGATGAACCCAGCCGTCGACAAGCACGATGTCATCAAGGGTGCGTTCGTTGCCGGCCCGGAATTTAAGCCCAAAACGATTGCAGAGGTTGGTGTCCGCGAGTCGATTCTCGAAGATATTGCGTTGAAGACGCTCTATCTTTACGGACCATGTTCGGTTGCCGATCTTTCCGAACAGACCCGCCTCAGCTACGATGCAGCGGAACAATTGTTCACGCGCCTGCGGGCCAAGCTCCTCTGTGAAGTCACTGGCATGACGGGCACCGTCCCCGTAATCGCTATTTCGTCTCAAGGCAGAGCACGGGCGCTGGAGCTGCTGTCCCACAACCAGTATTCCGGCGCCATGCCGGTCTCGCTGGCGAGCTATGTAGCCCAGGTCCGGAAACAGAGCATGCGGAATGTCAAGGTCCGCCCGGCCGACGTTGAGCGCGCATTCGCACATCTCGTCTTTGACAGTGAAGTATTGTCGGAGCTTGGGTCGGCGCTCAACTCCGGAAATGCCGTTTTCTTGTATGGACCGCCTGGCGTAGGCAAAACCGCTTCGGCAGAAGCGATGGCGCATGTGTTCGCGGACAACGCGGTGTGGATCCCGTTTGCGGTTGAGGTCGTAGGGCAAATCATCACCGTGTACGATCCTGCGATCCATGGACCTGCGATGGATGACGAGCCCGACGATGGAGATCGGCGCTGGGTGCGCTGTAAGCGTCCCACGGTGACAGTTGGCGGAGAATTGACGGTTGACATGTTGGACTTGCAATTCAACCCAATTACCAATTATTACGATGGCCCTCCGCAGATGAAGGCCAATAATGGCGTGCTGGTGGTCGATGATTTTGGACGTCAAAGAATTCCCCCTGAAGATCTGCTGAATCGATGGGTCGTTCCTCTCGATCGCGGGATTGAGTTTCTTACCCTCGCAGGTGGAAGAAAGATCGAGATTCCGTTTGAGATGCTGGTGGTTTTCGCGTCCAACAGAGATCCGAGAACGGTGCTGGACGCTGCGTTCCTGCGCCGCATTCAAACGAAAATCAAGCTTGGCGCCGTCACCGACGAGCAATTCGGCGAAATCTTCCGCCGGGTGGCTCGCGATCACGGGCTTGGAGTCGACCAGGATGCGCTGCGCGCGTTGATTCTTGTCATCCGCAACAACATGAAAGAAGAACTGCGCGCATGTCACCCCAGGGACCTGGTGAACCAGGTCTGTTGGAAAGCTACCTATGAAGGCAGGGAGCCTTGCCTCGACCAAGCATCTTTAATGCGCGCAGTAAGGTCTTATTTCCTGCCGCCCGGTTAAGGGACAAACCCGGCTCTGATCTCTCCCTTCGAGATGCGCATACAGCGCCGGGCGAGGATGGAATGCGTAACTACGGACTGACCGTCTTCTGGTACTTCGCACGTGTGGCTGTTGCTCTTTTGTATTTCTTGCCCACGATTGCCGCCGCACGGTATCGGCACCCGAGACAACCCGCAATTCTTCTCCTCAACCTGACACTCGGATGGACGGTCGTGGCATGGATCATTGCGTTACGATGGGCGCGTGAATCCTATTCTGCAAGTGTTGATTGAAGTGCGATTCTAGCGCTGATTCCATGCTTGATGCTTATCTCGGGGGAATCCAGCCGTGGCAATGCTAGATCCGAATTCAAAATGAACGCATGACGGAAGAAGCCATTTACCTTCATCGCCGCATTTCGCACTTCGGGCGGCCCAATGCTCCGCGAGGTCTTTGATGCCGCGTCTTCGGAAGCGTTCAAGCGCCAATTTTTGGAATCGGTATGCTGCCTATGCCCGTAATCATGGAATGACAATGGAACAGATGCGGATACATGACAAGCAGTGCTATCCGGACGGAATGCTGACTCCTTATCTATATTGGCTGAGCATGAGAAGGCTCGAGTGGAACCACGCTCATCCTGAGCAACCGATCCAAACCGGAATGGAGTTGATCGAATTCGATCGTTGGCTCTTGCAGTTGCCACAAACGCGCGACGCGTTCACGTGCGAATGCCACATGGGCATAGTTCACATGCTCGATCGTCAGTGAGCCGTCGATTGCGTCTTTTGAAGTTCAACTGAAAAAATGCGCCGGAACAGATCTTCTCCATAACTTGTTGGCTCCGGCGGTCCTTCTACGAGCCGGTACGTGCGCGTCCCATCGGCCAGGCGCTCGGCGCGTAGAAAGAGCGCGGATCCCGTCTGCTGCCGGTATAATCCATTCGCCAGATCGAACATGTGCGTGACATAGAGAATCTTCACCTTCTTCTCAAGGAGAGCGCGAACAATCTGCCGGGCAATCTCCGACCCCTCGCGCTCGTTGGTCGAGGCGAACGACTCATTGAGGAGAAGCATACTATGGGGTGAAAGCCGCTCCACTATGGCGCTCATCCGGTTCAGCTCTTCGTCAAGCTTGCCGCTCTTCATGCTGGCATCTTCTTCGCGCTTGAAATGCGTGAATACGCCCTGGCAAATATTCGCTTGGAACTCCCGACCCGGTACGAACATGCCGCACTGCATCATGAGTTGAGCCAATCCGGCGCTGCGCAACAATGTCGATTTCCCGCCCCGGTTGGCGCCCGTGATCACCACCAGAGCCTTATTCTTGCCCGCAATGTCATTGCCGACAACCCGATCTGCCGTGTTCAAGCTCAGGCAGACGTCGTAGATTCCCCGGCATTGCAGCGTTTCGTCATCGGCTGGTGAAGGAACCGGCAGACAGAACGGCTCCTGTTTGGCGACGAGCTTTTCCCGCAGGTTGAGGCAGCCCATGTAAAACCCCAGCTCCAACCGCAGCACTTTCAGGAAACTTAAGATGTGGTCGCTCGAATGCGCCAGGGCAATGGCGACTTTCGCAATCCCCTCCGCCCTCAGCGCGTCCAGTGCGCGGATTCCGCCTTCATCGCGCGGGTCAACCTCAAATGACATGCCCGAGCCATTCTTATGGGTGATCAATCCTACCCATTCCTGGACCTGTTCAAACCAACCGAGCTTCTTTACCTCCAGGCTGTGAAGAATGCAATTGGACCCTCGAAAATCGCCTCCCAGGTCTGCGCTCATCAAAACGCCGCCACGGAATTCGAGCCGCACAAGATGGTTCTTCACCGACTCAAGATAAGCATCGTCCAGTTCCTGAGCGATCATGGCAAAGAACCGCCGAAATCCCGCGGAAGTGAATTTCGAACTGTGCGCGTCGGCCAGTTGTCTCAGGCGCGTCAGTGAGTCGACAAATAGCCCGAGTGCCTCCACGGATCGGCGCAACAGGGAGTCAGAAGACGAAAGCGAAAACCATCCCCAGATTCGACTCTCGCGTTCAATGGCATCGACCGCAAGAGCGTAGATATCTCGTAAGATGTCCGGAAAATCCAGGCAGTCCGCGAGCACTTCCTGTCGATAGAGGATTGATTCTCGATCTTTGAGACTTGCCAGTGTTGCGCTCTCCGCAACCTGCCGCAAATATTGATCGCCGGCGGCCATAGCCCGGAATAGGGTATCCAGCTCAAGGTCCCGGATCAGTTCCTGCGCGTTCGCCGGTAATCCCTCTTCGAGGGCGAAGTCGCGATCGCGGAACATGAGGAAGACTTTCATGATGCGCATTCCTCGCTCTGTCTCGCACCCACGCGCGTTATCACCGCATCGTAGGTCAGGTGGTATTTCTCCGCAATCGCCGCTGCGTAAGCAAGCCCGTCGGCCGGCTTTCGGATCACTTTGAACGTCCGCTGTTGCGGATCTTTGGGATTGACGGTGCTGACCATGCTTACGGTGGTTCCGTCGAACGAGGCGAGCTCGTCGAGAAAGGTGACGGTGAGGCACAGCATGTTCAGTGCCGCAATCCGCTTCATTACTTCTCGACTGAGAAAAAGCGCGTCGTTCATGGTTGTAGACAGGAAGCTCTCGTTCATGATGAGGATGCTGTTCGGTGTCGCTTTCTCGAGAATCTCGTTGATGCGAATCAGCTCGTCTTCGAGTTTTCCACGCAGATTCTCGAGAGCCTCCTCCTTCTCGAAATGCGTGAAAAGCTTGTCAAATAGAAACACCTTTGCCGACGCCCCTGGTACCGGGCAGCCGAGCGCGGCCAAATAGTGAAGCTGGCCAAAGGTTCGAGCAAACGTGGTTTTCCCGCCTTGA
>JASHTS010000134.1 GCA_030040425.1 Acidobacteriaceae bacterium
ATAACGGTGCTCGATTTGAGACATGCGCACCATGCGCCGGAAAAGATTGCGCGCGGCGCCCTCCGGCAGCAGCGTCTCCGCAAAGGCAAGAAAGGCGTGGTGCACATCATGCGGCGGGACCGAGGTTGCGATGCGATTGATGTGCGCGATCGTCATCGTCTCCCTCCAGTGCCGAGTCTTCGACTCTGTCCGGCCCGACCAACTGATGGGAATTATCTCAATTTTTCCAAGCTGCGTGCTGCGCAGCAACAAAGAAATGACATTCGCCCCGGCCCCATCATCACGCTCAAGACGTGGCGGATCGCGACGATAGGGGAGAGATTGGACCGTGATTACTCGCTGTCGGCGGGCTCGACGCCGCGCACTTCGCTTCCTATGGCTCCCAGTTCGAATGTCGCCTGCATCTTTCCCATCGATGTTCCTGTGCGCGCGGTCAGTGGGGTTCCGGAGCAGAACCGCGCCGGAAGATTCTGCCTCGAGCCCGGCGCGATGGGAATCGGCGGAAACCAGCCGTTCAAAGTAAGGTTGAGTGACCGAACCGGATTCGGATCGAATTCTGCGGGCAGGCTGGTCCCGAAGTCGACGCCGACGGCGCGATGGCCGGGTGGGAGCAACTGTGAGCGCCTGTCAGGAGGACAGGTACTGTCGCCCGATTCCATTTGCACGATCAGCACCTCCGGCAGGCGCAACGGCGCAACGCAGTCTGTCCAGCCCAACGTGAAAAATCCTGAGCCCTGCGGTTGTCCCCGGCAGATGATTCCGCCCGGGAGCGTGAATCGCTTGCCCGCAGTCTCGATCCTGCGCGGAGGGGTCAGCCGGAAGACGGAAAATGCGAGTTCCACGCGGGCCGTCGCGTGCTTCTGCGCCAGTTGGTCAGCCGTTGCCGGCGGCATATCGAAGAACACGCTGGTGTCGGTCTCTTCACCACCGAACCAGAAGGTGTGATTGATCCACGGGGACCGCCATCGCCAGCCATTATCGCCTGTGAGCGTCACGCGCCAGCCGTCGAGGTCGATCAGCGTATCGGGATCGGTGGCGCTGGCGGCGATGGGAAGGCTGATCTCAGGCTCGGGATTGTATTCTCGCTGGTAGCGCGTGTAGGTCCGCCCGGAACCGGCGCCGTTCTCTTCAATGGAAACGTGAACCGGCACCGCGCCCTGGGGATGCATATAGGCCAGAGAAAAAATCCAGCCGGCAGGCGCAATGAGCACAACCAGCGGCACCAAAATCACCGCGAGGGATGCTGCCACACGCGCAGGCCACACTCTGCGGCGCACGTATTGCCAGAGCAAAGCAAATGCGAGGATGGGCGCAATCAAGGCCATGCCCATCAGGCCTGCCAGGTTTTCCTGTCCATCGAGCGTTGTGGGCAGCCTGTTCCACGGCAGCCAGGAGACCACCAGGGCAAATACCAGCAATCCCAGTAGGGTCAGAACCCACTGCACCAGGGATTCGGTGAGAGCGGCCAATGTTACTGCGGGAAAAGTGACGAAAAATGCCAGCCAGAGTTCAAGGAAGAGCAATCCGGGCAGAAGGCTCCAGGAAAGCGGAATGCCCGCTGCTTTGATCAAGGCCACTTCCGCCACAAGCAGCGGGAGATTCACGCAGAGGAGCAGAAAGCAGCATTTGGCCGCCAGCAATTGCTGCCACCGGTAGGGCCTCGTGGACCAGAAAACGCGATCGCCTACGAGACTCTCGCCCTGCACGACGCGAACAGTGAGGAGAAGCCACATCCCGAACAGGACGATGGGCGCAAGGGTGCGAATGCGCTCTGCCAGCCAGCCTGCCGGGTGGCCGACCTGCCATGCCCAGCCCGCACAGGCAAGCACGTAGAGCAGAATCTCCCAGCGATGGCGGCGCAGGTCTTTGCGCAGAATGTGGAGGGTCATTTTCATTGTCCGCTCCCGTTTCTGCAGGATGGCCGGTTTGCTCGCGCCATGGTCAGAAATACCTGGCGCAACGGGAGGGGAGCGGAGTCAATTTCTACTGTTCCGAAAGCCTCGCGCGCACGCGCAGGGCTGCGCTCGGCATCGAAATCGGTCTCGTTCCATCGCGCGCCTGCTTCGCTCGCCGTGTAGAGCAGCCACTCGGCGGGAGTCTGCCTTGGATTCGCCAGCGGCGTCTGGCTGCGGACCGTGACGCTGCGGAAGCGTTGGTGCACGGAGGCCATTGGTTCTGACAGCAACAGGCGCCCGCCGTCGATGTAGCCTACGTGCGTGGCGAAGCTGTCGACTTCGGCGAGATCATGGGAAGAAAACAGCACCGTGGTTTCGCCGGCCGACTCGAGAAGGCTCTCCATCAAATCGTCGCGCACCAGCGGATCGAGCCCGCTCAACGGCTCGTCGAGGACGACGAGGCGTGGATGGTACGCAAGGGAGCTGGCGAGAGCGGCCTTCATCTTCATGCCGCGGGAAAGAGTCTTGAGCTTCTGCTTGCGGGGAAGATCGAATCGCTTCGTCAGCCGGGATTCCAGGGCGCAATCCCAGGAAGGGTAGAAGGGGCGCCAGTAGCTGAGAAACTCGGGAACGGTCATCCAATCTGGTAGCCGCTGGTTTTCGGAGACGTAGCCGATTCTCTCCAGGCCCCTCCCCTGCAGGAGTCCCGCGCTCTCGCCGAAGACCATGGCACGACCGGCCGTGGGGCTTATCAAATTCATCAGGATCTTGATCAGCGTGGTCTTGCCTGCGCCATTCGGGCCCATCAACGCATAGATCGATCCCTCGCCCAGTTGTAAATTGAGATTGCGCAATGCCTCAACGTGCCGGAATTTCTTGCTGAGATCGACGGCTTCAATCACATGCATCGGCAGACCGATTCCCTTCGCGGTGAGGGCCGCCGGCGCATTGCCCACGGGGCCCGGCGCAGCTGTTTCGATGGCAGCCAGCTTATCACTTGAGGGAGAGCGGGCAGAAAGACGGGCAGTTCAGAGGGCAGAGAGATTAGAAACCGACGAGCCCACTCTGCGCCTATCCGATGAGCGCCATGGTCAGGTGATTCACCACGAAGGCCGCGCCGTATGCCAGCGCCAGCATGTAGCAGAACTGCACCGCCGGCCACTTCCAACCGTTGGTTTCGCGCCGCACCACGGCAATCGTCGACGTGCACTGCATGGCGAAGGCAAAAAAGATCATCAGCGCCAGCGCGCCGCCCAGCGTCATGTCGTGGTGCAGCGCGGTTTGCAGGTTGAGCGCCTGCGTGCTCGGATCGGCGCCATAGAGCGTGCCCATGGTGCTCACCATCACTTCGCGGGCCAGCACGCTCGAGAGCAGCCCGATGCCGATCTTCCAGTTGAAGCCCAGCGGCGCGATCGCGGGTTCGATGAAGTGGCCCAGCCGCCCGATCAGGCTTGCAGCCAGTTCCGGCGCCGTGACCGTCCCCGCGGCCGAGTGCACCAGGGGCACGTGGGCAAGCACCCACAAAGCCAGCACCACGGAGACGATCACGGTGCCCGCGGTCTTCATGAAGATGCGCGCGCGGTCAATCAGGCGAAGGGCCAGCGAGCGCAGCGTGGGCATGCGGTATTGCGGCAGCTCCAGGATGAACGGGGTCTCGCTCGATTTCAGAATCGAGCTCTTCAGCAGCCGCGCGGTGGTGAACGCGGCTACGAAACCGGCCACGTACAGGCCCAGCATCACCAGCGTGCGCAGCCCGAGCAATCCGTGCAGGTAATAAATGTTGGGAATGAAGGCCGCGATCAGCAGCAGATAGACCGGCAGGCGCGCGGAACAGGTCATGAACGGCGTCACCAGGATGGTGGCCAGCCGGTCGCGCTTGTTTTCAATGGTGCGCGTGGCCATGATGGCGGGCACCGCGCACGCGTACGCTGAGAGCAGCGGGATGAAAGCCTTTCCGTTGAGCCCGATCGAGCGCATCACGCGATCGGCAATCAGCGCCGCGCGCGCCAGGTAGCCGGAGTCCTCGAGGATGCCGATAAAGAGAAACAAGAGCAGAATCTGCGGCAGGAACACTAGCACCGAGCACACGCCCTTCCACACCCCGTCGAGCAGCAGCGATTGCAGCCAGCCGACGGGAAGCAGCGGCCGGGCCACGCTGCCCATGCGCGCCAGAAGATCGCCAAACCAGTTCGACAGGGGCTGGCCGATCGAGAACACCGCTTCAAAGACGCCCACCACCACCAGCAGAAACAGCAGCGGTCCCCAGAAGCGGTGCAGCAGCACGTTGTCGATCCGGTGCGTGTTTTCGACCGATATGGGTGCGCGATAGCCGGTGCGCCGGCTTACCTGCGCCGCCCACGTGTGCGCGCTGGCCGCATTGCCCAGCACCGGCAGCGTCAGCGGCTCCGCCGTGGTTCCGTTGCCTGGCTGATTGAGAAACAGCGGCACCGCGTGCATGCCCGTTCCCTGCGTGGCGCTGATCTTGGCTACCGGCGCATTGAGCTCCCGCGCCAGCTTCAGCGTGTCGATCTTGCCCCCGCGCGACTCCATCAGGTCGCTCATGTTCAGCAGCACCAGCGTGGGCAGACCTACCCCCAGCACCGGCGCCGCAAGCATGAGCTGGCGGGTGAGATGCAGCGAGTCCAGAACCAGCAGAACTGCGTCCGGCTTGGGCGTGCCCGGCATTTTGCCGCGCAGCACGTCCACGGCCACGCGCGCATCCTCTGAGTACGGTGTGAGCGAGTAAATGCCCGGCAGGTCGATGAGCGTCAGGTCGTCGCGGCCCACCCCGGCCATCAGGCCCATGCGCTGCTCCACGGTTACGCCGGGGTAGTTCGCCACTTTCTGGCGCAGGCCCGTGAGCCGGTTGAACAGGGTCGATTTGCCGGAGTTGGGCGGACCGATGAGAACCACCGTCCGCAGCGATTTTTCTCGCGTAGGCGCTGGCAGCTCAAACTTCGGAGGAGCGCAGCACTCGCTCACCGCGCAACCTCAAGCAGTTCGGGAGGCTCAAGCGGTGCCGGCTCACTCGCAGCGCTCTCCTTGTCGGCAGGCCGCACGCGAATGGCCGCCGCGGTTTCGTGCCGCAGGGCAATTTCCATCCCGTCAATGCTGTATACCATGGGATCGCCGGCTGGCGCGCGGCGCAGGGCCGTCACCAGCGATTCGGGGACGAACCCCATGTGCATCAGATGGTTCTGGACCGAATCCGGCAGGTCAAGGGCCACTACAACCCCGGTTTCCCCTACGTTCAGTTCGCTGAGAACGCTCACCCGCCTGGCTCCCGCGCGCCGCCCCAGGAGGCGGCAGCAAGAAAATACGACCGGAATGGTCGGATTTAAGTATACGACCAATTGTGTCCGAATCGCAATGAGTCCAGGGAGCAGAAAATACCCCGCGCCCGGCGCACACTTCGGCAGCGCAGCACTTGCGGGTCAACTGGATCACCCGCAAGCCCCCTGGCAGGCCCTCAATCCTGATTCATGGAAACGGTAATTCAGTTGTAGCCTGGATTCCGGCCGGCGGATGTGATCTGAATCACTCGCGTGCCGGAGCGTCCCGGTTCCGGCTCCCTGAAAACAGCTGCATCGCACCCTCCGGAGAAGTGGTACAACTCTGCCATGCAGATGGACGCATTCCGCGCCTCGCTTAACCAGGCCGCGCCGCCCGCGGAACTTCCGGCGGCCCTCGCCGCCCTGTGGTGGGACGCCAAAGGCGAATGGGCCCGCGCGCATGAACTGGTCGATTCGCTCGAGACGCCGGAAGGCATGGCCGTTCACGCCTATTTGCATCGCAAAGAGGGTGCGGCCTCGAATGCGGACTATTGGTATCGGCGCGCCGGCAGGCGCTTTCATCGCCCCGCGCTCGAAGCCGAATGGGCGGCGCTTGTCGAGGGGCTCGCGCCGTGAATCTCGCTCTCGGCCAGTCACACGGGCAGATCGACTCTGCACGCCGTAAGCCGGCGCGCACTACCACAAGCCTGCGTCATCGGCAGGCGCGGCTCTACTTCTGCGGCGCAACCTGAAGGTGGTAATCGGAGTAATCGATCAGCACAACGGTGCGCCCGAAAAAAGTGCTGCTCGACTCCGCCCGCGCGTGCGTCGCCATGGGGAACCCATCGATCTGCATATACCGGCGCATCATGTGCGTCGTTCCCGCGAACGGAGACGGGCTTTTGGACGCGATTCCATCCATCTGCGCAATCGAACCATCGTGCGCATCCACCCACAAGGTTCCATCGATCATGTTCGGGGCCTTCTGCTTCGGAGTAATCGACAGCACGTAGCAGGCGCGCCCATTCAAGTTCTGGACGCCGCCCGGCTTCAGCTTCATGTCGTAATTGGCTGAAGTGAACCAGGATTGCGCCACCGTGGCAGGATTGTTGATGCGCTCTTCGTTATCCAGCAGCGGCTTCAGGCCGAACCTCTGCACAATCGCCGATCCGCTGCGGGAGAGTACCGTGTACGTTTTCCCAACGCCCTTGCGATACGTGTCCTTCGCGGTCATCTCCGCGACTGCGTGCGTTTCGTCGCCGCCGCGGAAGACTCGGTAATGCTCGATGTCCGTGAATCCCAGCACGGCTTGAACGCGGTGCTGCACCTCTCCATCGATCAGCCGTACGACGGAAGCGGCGTCAGGTTCAGCCGCTGGACTCACTGCCGCCCACGTCCACAGAACAGCGCCCAATGCGGCGCAGGCCACTCTCCGTCGCATGGAAGATTCTCTCACGGCGGAAAATGGCCTGCTCTTCTGGCTTACGTTGATCGCGAGACCGTCCTCATACCCTTTCGGCAGGGGCATCGTTCCCTGTCCTGGCTCGGCTGCTTCGAATCAATCGTGCGCGGCCTGCGCCTGTTCCCGCGCGTTGCGCACCGCGTCCAGGAACGCGTCCGCGCCCGGCGTTGCCGGAACCTGCCCGGACAGAACCGAATTGATCGATACGCCGGGACCATAGACCGCTCTCATGGCGTCGTCATCGCGGTGTACCGCAGCGCCATTCAGGGTGAGCCCGGCAAAGATTCCCTTGGCGCGCGAGTAAGTCAGGATCTCCGCGTTCATCTTCCAGTCCGTATCGGCGGATGCATGGCGTCCCACCGGTCCCGCTGCCGCCGAGGCGTCGCCCCCAATCTGGAATTTGCTCTTCAGAAGGTCCTGCATGCCCCTGTCATTCTGGATGATCATCACCAGATCGATGCCTTCGACGCCGATCTGCAGTCCCCAGCTCCCGCCTTCCACGTCGAAAAATGCCGGCGCGCTCCATCCGTGATCGGTGCGGCACGTCGCCACGCCTCTGCCGCCCTCGGCGCCAAAGACGAATCCGCCCTTCACCAGGTGCGGCACCACCGCAATGCACTTGGCGTGGTCCAGCACTTCCTGGGGAATGCCTTTGTCCGGTGTGGCCATGATCTGGCGCAGCACCTCGCCCGCCTGAGTCATGCGGTCGTCCACCGTTTCCTTCGACTGGTCTGCCCAGCACATCGATGCCAGACCTGCCATCGCAATCAGAAACATCATCTTCTTCATAGAACCCACCTTTTCCGAGGGAATCCTTTTAAGTTGCTTTTGCCGTTCACGCGGCGCTGCAATTCAATCTATTCCATAATCCAGCGGCGCCCGGTTTCACCCGCAGAAGCCGCAATTCGAGCTTGCCCGGCCGCTGCCCGTATGAGTCGCCCCCCATGGCTTTGGTTGCCCGCATGCAGCAGAAACGGCCGCGCAAGCGCGAGGTTCGTGCATTCTTCCCCAGGTGCAATGCGCGAGGCGCAACGTTGCGCGCCCATCCGCGTCAAGCCCTGTCGCGAAGCCCTGTGATGAAGGATTAATCTGCGGGCCAGTTAGGATGACGGCAGCAGCCCTCCAGCTCTCGTCTGCCCACTGCCCCTGCCCCCTGATCCCTGATCCCTGCCCACTGACCCCTGCCGTCTACCCGGAGAGCCGCACCAGCTCCTGCGCCTCATGCCGCGGACCGAGGATGGAGATGCGCGGAATCCGTCCGCGCACCATGGCCACTTCGTCGCAGCGATGCAGCCGCGGGCAGTTCTGGCAATCCTTGAACACCTTATCCGGCAGCTCCGCCTTGTCTTCGACGATGCGGAACCCATACTTGAAGAAGAAATCCGGAATGCGCGTAAACAGGCACACGGACTGGATGCCGTGCTCTTCGGCTTCTTCGATCAGCGCGCTCAGAATGCGCCCGCCCGCGCCCTTGCCTTTGGCCTCAGGCTTGACGACGATGGAGCGAACCTCGCACAGGTGCGGCCCATAGAGGTGCAGCGCGCCGCAACCCAGGAACACGCCGCCATCGGACTCGGCCACGGTGAAGTCGCGAATGTTTTCGCACACCTCCGCAAACGCGCGCTTCAGCAGCGTGCCGTCGGAGGAGAGCGAGTTCACCAGGTCGTAGATGTTGGAGGCGTCGTGCAGCAGCGCCTTACGCACCAGCATGGACAGCCTCCTTGACGCCGTGCGCCGCCAGTGCGGCCACGCGTTTTGACGCGTTCTCAAGCGCCTCGCGCACGCGCCCCCGCGCCGTTCCGCCCGTCACATCGTGGCAATCGAGCGTGGCCTGCAGGGTGACGGCCGCAAAGAAATCCGCGCCGAACTCCTCCCCGAACGGGCGCAGCTCGTCGAGCGTCAGCTCATTCAGCTCCACGCCTTTCTCGAGCGCGTAGCGCACCGCATTGCCGATCTTCTCGTGCGCGGTGCGGAAGGGAACGCCTTTGTGCACCAGGTAGGTGGCCGCGGCCATGGCATTCAGATAACCCGCTTGCGCAGCCTCCTGCATGCGCTTGCGATTGAATTCGAGCGCCCGCGTGAAGCGGGCCGCGAGCGCCAGCATCGGCGGCACGAAGCTCACCGCAAACACCGGCTCCTGCGTCTCCTGCATGTCTTTATCGTAGGCCAGCGGCAGCCCCTTCAACTGCAGCATCACGGCCTCCGCGGCCGCATGAATACGGCCCACCTTGGCGCGCAGCAACTCGGCAAAATCCGGATTTTTCTTCTGCGGCATGGCGCTCGAGCCGGTGGAGAATGCCTCCGGCAGCGCAATAAAACCGAACTCCGCCGTGGAAAAGAGCGCAATCTCCTCGGCGAACCGGCTCAGATGCAGTCCTACGAAGCCGAGCGCCTGCAGATATTCGAGCACAAAATCGCGATCGCTGGTCGCGTCCATCGAATTGTTGGTAGGCGCGGCGAATCCCAGCTCGCTCGCGGCGATGGTGCGATCGAGCTTGAGCGTCGCTCCGGCCACCGCGCCCGAGCCGAGCGGACAATCATTCAGCCGCGCCACGCAATCCTTCACACGGTCGGCGTCGCGTAGCGCCATCTCCACGTACGCCAGCAGCCAGTGCGCCACCAGCACCGGCTCCGCGCGCTGCAGGTGCGTGTAACTGGGCATCGCCCCGTCGCCCGCCGCGCGCGCCACGGCGATGAGCGCGTTGGCCCACGCAGCCAGACCTTCAATCGAAAGGCCGCCCTGCTTGCGCAAGTAAAGGCGCAGGTCGGTGGCGATTTGTTCATTGCGGCTGCGCGCCGTATGCAGCTTGCGCCCCAGCGCGCCGATGCGCTCGATGAGTTTGATTTCGACGAAGTGATGGATATCTTCGGCGGACGGGTGCTCGCGCACCTGCGCGCGTCCGGCATCGGAGCCGAATTCCACCGCAATCGAATCCAGCGCCCCGCGCAGTTCCGCGCACTCTCCCTGCGTGAGCACGCCGGCCGCAAGCAGCGCCGAGGCATGCGCCTTGCTGGCCGCTATCTCCTCGTCCAGAAGCTGCCAGTCGAAGACAATCGACCGCTGCCACTGCTCGAATTCCTGATCGAGCGGCTCCCGGAACCGCCCCGACCACATCTTCATGGCTGTTGTCCGCCTGACATTGCGTTATCCGCGCCCATGCTATTTCTTTTCTCTCCCCTATTTCTTTTCTCTACCATTGTTGAGCTGCGGCATCTCGCTCCCTTTGCTCAGCGTGAGCAGGCCCGCTTTGGCGTAACTGAGCAGCTTCTCCCGCGTGTCGGTGATGTCGAGGTTGCGCATCGTGAGCTGGCCGATGCGGTCGCGCGGGGAAAACGCAGATTCAGTCTTCTCCATGCTCAGGCGCTCGGGGTGAAAGGTGAGATTGGGCGACTCGGTGTTCAGAATCGAGTAATCGTTGCCGCGGCGCAGCTCCAGCGTGACCTCGCCGGTAATGGGCTTCGCAACCCAGCGCTGCGCCGATTCGCGCAGCATGATGGCTTGCGAGTCGAACCAGCGCCCCTGGTAGAGCAGGCGGCCCAGCCTGCAGCCGTTCTCGCGGTACTGCTCGATAGTGTCCTCGTTGTGGATGCCGGTGACCAGCCGCTCATACGCGATAAACAGCAGCGCCATGCCGGGCGCTTCGTAAATGCCGCGGCTCTTCGCCTCGATGATCCGGTTCTCAATCTGATCGGACATCCCCAGGCCGTGCCGTCCGCCGATGCGGTTCGCCTCAAGAAGAAGCTCGACCGGATCGGCGAAGGGCCGGCCATTGAGGGCCACCGGGAAACCCTCCTCGAAGCGGATCGCGACTTCTTCGCGCGGAATCTCGACGTCGTCGCGCCAGAAGGCCGTGCCCATGATGGGCTCGACGATGCGGATGCTCGAGCTCAGATGCTCCAGATCCTTCGCCTCGTGCGTTGCGCCCAGCATGTTCGAGTCGGTCGAGTAGGCCTTCTCCGCGGACATCTTGTATTCGAAGCCGGAGCGCTGCATGAAGGCAGACATCTCGGCGCGTCCGCCCAGCTCGTCGATGAAGGCGGCGTCGAGCCAGGGCTTGTAAACCTGGAGATTGGGATTCACGAGCAGGCCGTAGCGGTAGAAGCGCTCGATGTCATTGCCTTTGAAAGTGGAACCGTCGCCCCAGATGTGGACGTCGTCCTCCTTCATGGCGGCCACCAGCATGGTGCCCGTCACCGCGCGGCCAATCGGCGTGGTGTTGAAGTAGGGCACACCGGCGGTGGTGATATGAAACGCGCCGGCCTGCAGCGCCGCCATGCCTTCGCGCACCAGCGCGCTGCGGCAGTCGATAAGGCGCGCCTTTGCGGCGCCATAGGCGACGGCCGCGCGCGGAATGGCCTCGTAGTCGCTCTCATCGGGCTGGCCGAGGTTGGCCGTATAGGCGTAGGGGATCGCCCCCTTCTGCCGCATCCAATGCAGCGCGGCAGAAGTGTCGAGCCCGCCGGAGAAGGCGATGCCCACCTTGTCACCCCTGGGCAAAGATTCGAGAATGACGGACATGCTTCCAAAACCTCTTCAAAAGCAGTGATCGGTGATTAGCGGACAGCGATCAATCTGTCCTTATCCCACTTTGCTGTTGACTTGATTAATCAAATTCGTATTTCGCTTCACTGACCCCTGATCACTGACCCCTGACCCCTGACCCCTGACCCCTGACCCCTGACCCCTGATCACCGATCACTGTTCACTGAACGCGGGCACATTCGCCAGCCCGCCCAGCAGCAGCAGCAGCAGCGCCTTCTGCGCGTGCATGCGGTTCTCGGCCTGGTCGAATACGATCGACTGCGGCCCGTCGAGCACCGAATCGGTGACCTCCGCATTGCGCCGCGCCGGCAGGCAGTGCATGAAGACGGCGTTGCCCGCTGCTTTTTGCATGAGTGCCTCGTTGACTTGAAAAGGCCGGAAGATCGGCGCTCGTTTTGTTGACTCGTGCTCGAAGCCCATGCTCACGCACACGTCGGTGTACACCGCATCGGCGCCGCTTGCGGCGGCTTGCGGATCCTGCGTCAGATTCACTTCGCAGCCGTTCGCCTGCGCCATCTCCCGCGCCTTGGTCACAATCTCGATGTCCGGAGAGTAGCCGCGCGGCGTCGCGATGGTGACGTTGGCGCCGAGCTGCGCCCCGGCGAGCATCAGCGAATGGCACACGTTGTTGCCGTCGCCCACGTAGGTAAAGTTCAAGCCGGCCACGGTGCCGAAGTGCTCTTCCAGCGTCATGAAGTCGGCCAGCGCCTGGCAGGGATGCTCGAAATCGGAGAGAGCGTTCACCACCGGCACGCGCGAGTTGGCCGCCATTTCCGTAATCGTGTCGTGCGCGTAGGTGCGCAGCACGATGATGTCCACCCAGCGCTCCACGTTGCGCGCCACGTCCGCAATCGCCTCCCGTTCGCCGAGCGGCGAGCTGGTCTGATCCACGAAGATCGCGTTGCCGCCCATGGTGTTCATGCCGGTCTCAAAGCTCAAGCGCGTGCGCAGGCTCGCCTTCTCGAACATCAGGACCATCTGTTTCGCGTCGAGGGCGTGGCGATACTCGCGCGGGTTGCGCTTGACCTCGTGACCCAGCTTGAGAATGGCGCGCACTTCGCCGCTGGAAAGGTCGCCGACCGAGCACAGGTCCTCGCCGGCCAGGCGCGCGGCCGCTGCCAGAATGTCGGGGTCCTTCTGCACCGGGACCGAATCGGTTCTGCGTTCGATGGTTGCTCTGCTAGCCAAGTTGATGTCCTCCTGCGACGGGGGTTGCCGGATGGGCTGTGTGTTCGGTAAAGATTTCGTCGAGCGCGGCGATGGCCGTGTCCACATGCGCGCGTTCCAGAATGTACGGCGGAAGAAAACGCAGCACCGTATCACTGGTGCAGTTGATCACGATGCACCGCTTGAGCATCTCCGCCACGGTGAGCTTCGCCAGCTCGGCCGAATCGAGCTCGGCCGCAAGCATCAGCCCTTTGCCGCGCACGTCGACAATCGCTTCGTGCCGGTCCGCGAGCCCGCGCAATTGCTGCTCAAAGTAATCGCCCACTGCGCTTACGTGCGCCAGCAGCTTTTCCTTTTCCATAAAGTCGATCGCGGCAATGGCCACCGCGCACGCCAGCGGACCTCCGCCGAACGTGGTGCCGTGCATGCCCGCGTGCATGGCGCGCGCCGCTTCTTCTGTGCACAGAACCGCTCCCAGCGGAAGGCCGCCCGCCAGCGGCTTGGCCAGCGTGACGATGTCCGGCTTGATGCCATAGTGCTGGAACGCGCACCACTTGCCGGTGCGGCCCATGCCCGCCTGGATCTCGTCCACGATGAGCAACGCGCCGGTGGAGGCGGTGAGCTTCCGCGCTTCCTCAAAAAACTCCTGCGTGAGCGGACGGATGCCGCCCTCGCCCTGGATGGCTTCGACGAGGATGGCGCACACCTCGCGCGAAAATTGTTGGCGCAGATCGCCCACGTCATTGAAGCGCACGAACTCCACGCCGGGTACGCCGGGCGCGAAGGGCTCGCGATACTTGGCCTTGTGCGTGGTCGACATGGAGCCGAAGGTGCGCCCGTGAAAGCTCTGTTCGAGGGCAAGGAACTTCGTGCCGATCTGTGCGCCCTCGCTGCGCCTCAAGCCCGCATAGGCGCGCGCCAGCTTGAGTGCGCCCTCCCACGCCTCCGTGCCCGTATTGGCAAAAAACGCGCGATCGAGGCCGGTGCGCTCCGTCAACCGAACGGCGAGCTCCGCCTGGCCCTCGTGATAGAACAGGTTCGAGGTGTGAATCAGCCGCCTGCTCTGGCGCGCAACGGCTTCCTCGATCACCGGATGCCCGTAGCCGAGCGCGTTCACGCCGATGCCGCTCAGCAGATCGAGGTACTTCGTCCCGCTTTCGTCCACAATGTGCACGCCCTCGCCGCGAACGAAGAGGATCGGATTCCTTTCGTAAGTGGAGAGCAGCAGCCGCGACTCCGCGGCGCGAATCTGGTCGAGTTTCGTCAAGTCCATGTCTCCTCAGACTAGCGGTGAACCATCCCTCAAGCCACCATCACTTCCGTACCGTCCGCCACCCGCGAGCGGCACAGGTCCGGCAAGGAGCTCGCTGCCTCCGCCGGAAGAATACGCACGCGCTTCACGCCGCTTAGCAAAGCTTCCCGGCACGCGCCCAGCTTGGGCAGCATGCCGCCCGAGATCACTGCGCTCTCGGCCATCTCCGCAATCTGGTCGATCGAGAGCCAGCGCAGCACTTCGCCATGCGCATCCTTGACGCCGGGCACGTCGGTAAGAAAGACCAGTGCATCGGCGCGGCAGGCAATCGAGCAGGCCGCGGCCATCTCGTCGGCATTCACGTTGTAATACTCGCCATCGAATCCCAGAGCCATCGAAGACAACACCGGCACGCCGTTCAACTGCCAGATCGCCTCGATCCAGCGCGGATCGCTGGCCGCGATCTCCCCCACGTAGCCGAGATCCGGCGCGGTCCGCTTCTTGCGCGCGCGAAACAGAAGCCCGTCACCGCCGGAGAGCCCCACCGCCGGCTGGCCCACCGAGCCCAGAGCAGCCACCAGGCTCTTGTTCACGCGCCCGGCCAGCACCATCAGGGCCACGTCGCGCGTCTCGGCATCGGTAACCCGCAGTCCGTTGACGAACTCGCTGGTCTTGCCCATCTCTTTGAGCGTGCGCGTCAGCTGCGCGCCTCCGCCGTGCACCACCGCCACCTGGTTGCCGTCGCGCACCAGCTCCGCAATCGCGCGCACGCATCCGTCGAGAAGCGCCGGCGATTCGAGGCCCGCCCCGCCCAGTTTGACGACGAACTTCATTGGAGACCCTCCGCTTCGCCCCACCCGAGCGCGACGTTCATGTTCTGCACCGCCTGGCCGGCTGCGCCTTTCAGCAGATTGTCGAGGCAGCTGACAATCACGGCGCGCATCCCGCTTGCGTCCAGCTCGAATCCGATGTCGGCATAGTTGGTGTGCAGCACATGTTGAATTTGCGGAAGCATCTTCGCGTGAATGCGCACCATCGGGCTGGCCGCATAGAAATCGCGATACACCTGCGCGATCGCCGCGCGCGTCTGCGCCCGCTTGAAGTGCACGTAAATCGTGGAAAGAATGCCGCGCGGAATGGGCAGAAGATGCGGCGTGAAGACGATCTCGCTCGCGCCGATGCCGATCTGCTCCAGCAATTCGCCCGTGTGCCGGTGGCTGAAGACGCCGTAAGCGGAAAGATTGTCGGCGGCATACATGAAGTGCGTTCTCGCCGTGGGCGCTTTGCCCGCGCCGCTCACCCCGCTCTTCGCGTCGGCCACGATGCCGTGGCTCATATCGAGCAATCCCGCGGCCGCGAGCGGCTTCAGCGCCAGAATCACCGAGGTCGAAAAGCATCCGGGATTGGCGACCAGCCGCGCGCCCGCAATCCTGTCGCGATGCAGCTCGGGCATGCCGTAAACCGCCTGCGCCTGCGTAGCCGCGGCCTGCTCCGATCCCTCGTCGGGAAAGCCGTAAACCGCGCGATTCGAAGGCTCGTTCAGGCGCCACGCGCCGCTTAGGTCGATCACCCGCAGGCCGCGCTCCAGCGCCTCCGGCGCCCACGCGCGCGATTGCTCATGCGGCGTGGCGAGAAACAGAACCTGAACCCCTCGCTCGGCCAGCAACTCCCACGAGAATGGCTCCAGGCGCAGATCGCCTGCGCCGTTATTGTCGGCCAGCTGCGGATGGATCTCCCTGAGCAGGATTCCGCCGTGCGCCGCGTCCTCTTCGCCGGCCTTCTCATTCAGGCGTCCGGCAAAGACGGGCGGCCTGCCGCCGAGCCGCGGATGCCGCAGCAGCAACCGCGCCAGCTCCGCGCCGGCGTAGCCGGTGACGCCCATGATGGCGGTTTGTATTCCCTCGCTCATGACTCCAGCCGCGTCCTTATCCTTCCTTCCACTTCGCCCGCGCGTCGCGCATCGGGACAGATCACCAGCACCGTGTCGTCTCCCGCAATGGTGCCCACCACCTCCGGCCATCCCGCCCGATCCAGAGCCGCGGCCACCGGCTGCGCCCCGCCCAGCACCGTCCTCACCACCACCTGGTTCAGCGCCTGGCGCACGCGCACCCCGAAGCTGTTCAGCATCTCGTCCACCGTGGGCGGTGCGTCGTCTTCCCCCTCCGCTTCGGGCGCGACCCCATCGCCATGAGGACCATCTCCATTCGCGCGGGCCGGGCCGTTCGGCAGGGAATAGCCGCCCGGCCCCTTCGAGAGCCGCAACTCGTGGATGTCCCGGGAAAGCGTGGCCTGCGTAACCCGAATCCCGCGGCGGCGCAGCTTGCGCCGCAGCTCGTCCTGGCTGGCCACAAGCGAGCTCGAGATCAGATCGCGGATTGCATTCAAGCGCTGGTCTTTCACGGCAAATCCCCGGTTTTCAGGCAAAGCAAAAAGGCGGTCCGGATTGCAGGACCCGCCCTTGAATAAATATACAGCCCGGTTGAATATGTATGCAAGAGAAATCCGCACCGGGACGTGCGGACTGGAATGCGGCAGGACACGACGCGGTCTGCAGCCCGGCGCCGGCCGCCGCTATCGGCTTACGGGCAGCTTCTTGCGGCGCTTCTCTTCGTACATGGCCTGGTCGGCGACGGCCATCAATCGCTCCAGATTCTGCTGCGCACTGGATTCCGAGGTCACGCTTCCGATGCTTAGGCTCAACCGGTAGGGCAAGCTCGTCTCTGCATTATGCCGGGCGGCGCACTCGTCGATGCGCTGCGTGGCCAGGGAGACTCCCGATTCGCTGAACTGCCCGGCCACCACGAATTCGTCGCCGCCGATGCGGCCCACCACGTCCGTTTCGCGGAACGACGCCTTGAGAATCTTTCCCGTCTCGACCAGCAGGGCCGAGCCGGCCTGGTGCCCATAGGTGTCGTTCACCCTCTTCAGATCGTCCAGGTCGATATAGAGCACCGAAAAGGGAAGGTGCGCGCGGCGCGCCATGCGCAGCGACTGCTCCGCCAGCAGTTCGAAGCCGCGAATGTTGTAGAGATCGGTCAGCGCGTCGCGCAGCGAGAGATCGTGAATCTCCACCTCCATGTGGTTGATGCGCCAGGCCAGAAACAGCAGCAGCGCAAAAGACAGCATGACCGCAATCGAGGCCAGGATCGCCGTGGTGTAATGCGGCGGCATCCTGTGCACGCTGAAAAACCGCGCCCGCATGCACTCGCGCACATAGGGCAGCGCGAACAGCACCGGCGTAAGCCCGCGCGCGATGTTGCTGCCGATGCCGCGCCCCAAAAGGATCGAGTAAACGCCGTTTTCAGCCCGTCGCAGGAAGGCCACGGCGGTGAGAACCAGCAGGCCGAGCAATGTGGACCAGGGAGCCGACGGAGCCGTCGTCGGGCCAAAGATGCCCAGAGCCGCAATCAGGCGCCCTGAAACCAGGATGAGGACGAACAGAACCAGGCAAAAGGTTAGAAGATCGGCGGTGATTACGGCCACGCGCTTTTCCGCTCGAATCAGCATCAGCGCCGCGCCCAGAAGGGCGAACGCGGTGGCGGTCTCAAAATGCATCGACGCGGCCGCGCCGGAATCCGGCGCTCCCGGCGATAGATGGAGGGCGTAAGCGCAGCTGATCACCGCGCAAACCGCCGTGACCGCGGCGGCAAGCAACACCGCCAGCCGATGAACGCGCCTCGAAAATCGCGACCCGGAAAAATGCAGGCTGAGTGCGCAGAGGAGAGCTGCCAGGGCAGTTTCGGCGATCATCAGGTGGCGGTCGGCGGCGAACCTGAAACCCAGCAGAACCAGCAACCATGCCGCCAGATTCAGCGCAAAGAAGACGATAGCCGCAACCAGCGTGACACGCTCGATGAGCGCCAGCTTGTCGAGCAGCGATTCGTCAGGTTCAGTTGGCTGCAAAACCGGGGTAAAGTCAGGCATGATGCAGGTAAACAACTACCGGTAGTTCTGGTTTTGGTTCTCTTTTGTCCGACCAGTGTACCCCCGGAATGGGTTCTGCCGGAGATCGAATTTGGGGTTTTCTTGATCCATCGGGTACCTCCGCGTGTGCCTTTTGGGGCAAATCGTCCCACATTTCCTCATCCATCTCTCCTTGCCAAACGGCGTGCAGCCCGCCGAACTCGTTCCCGTGTCCGTCTGCCCATGCCGTTCGTGCCCCTCGGCGCTGGTACACTGCCGAATGGCTGCGTTCGCAGTGCGGGCGCGCCGCTTCGCCAAGTCCATGACCACCCCTCCCATCGCCACCGTCAACGACCTGTTTCTCCGCGTGGCCGCTGCCCGGCAGCCGCGCGCGGTGCTCTGGCAGGATGAGTTCGGCCACTGGCAGCCGATCTCGTCCGATCAGATGTATCAGCGCGTGCGCGCGCTCGCCCACGCGTTTCTTTCCTGGGGAGCGAAAAAAGGCGACCGCATCGCGCTGATCGGCGAAAACCGCTGGGAGTGGGCCATCACCGACTTCGCCACGCTGGCCATCGGCGCCGCCGACGTGCCCATTTATCCCACTCTGACCGGCGAGCAGATCGCCGTTCTGATCCGCGATGCCGGATGCCGCATCGCCGTGGTCTCCACGCGGCAGCAGTTCGACAAGCTCAACTCGGTCCGCGCGCAATCGGGACTGGAGCGCGTGGTCATGATGGATGCGCCTGCCCCCGCGGGCGCCATCGCCATGAGCGAACTCCTGGCCGGCGCCGATGCCCGCGGCAGCGAACGGGACCCGCTCTTCGATGCCGCGCTCGCCGCGGCGAAACCCGAAGACCTGGCCACGCTGATTTACACCTCCGGCACCACCGGCGAGCCCAAAGGCGTCGCCCTCACGCACGGCAATATCGCTTCCAACCAGAATTACGCCGCCGCGGATTATTCCTTCACTTCCACCGATGCTTGCATCTCCTTTCTCCCGCTCTCGCACATCACCGCGCGCGCTCTCGACTATGTGATGTACAACTGCGGCGCGCAGATTGCCTACTGCTCGCAATTCGACAAGCTGCCCCAGGCCATGAAGGAAGTTCGCCCCACGGTCATCGTGGGCGTTCCCCGCGTCTACGAGAAGATTCGCCAGGCAGTGGAGCAGAAGTCCTCAGCATCCGCGCTGAAAAAGCGCATTCTCTCCTGGGCTCTCGGCGTGGGCTCGCGCCACGCGGCTCTGGTCTATAGCGGCCGCCAGCCGGATTCGCTCGCCTGGAGGCTGGCGCAAAAACTTGTCTACGCCAAGGTGCGCGAAGCCTTTGGCGGCCGGGTGAGAAACTTCATCTCCGGCGGCGCGCCCCTGGGGATGGACACCGCGCAATGGTTTGCCTCGGTGGGCATCGCCCTGTGGGAAGGCTACGGCCTCACCGAGACTTCGCCCGTGATCGCCCTCAATTCGCCGCTCAAGCAGCGCATGGGATCGGTGGGCATGCCCATGCGCAATATCGAGCTCAAATTGGCCGAAGATGGCGAGCTGCTGGTCCGCGGCCCCTCGGTCTTTTCCGGTTACTGGCAAAAGCCGGGAGCGACTGCCGAGTGCTTCGATCCGGAAGGCTGGTTTCGCACCGGCGACATCGCCCGCATCGACGAGGATGGCTTTCTCTCCATCACCGATCGCAAAAAAGAGCTGCTGAAGACCTCCGGCGGCAAGCTGGTGGCGCCGCAGCCCATCGAGAACAAACTCAAAAATTCCGTCTTCGTCGCCCAGGCCGCGCTGGTAGGCGACAAGCACAAGTTCATCTCCGTGCTCATCTCGCCCAACTTCCCGGCCCTCGAAGAATGGGCGCGCCGCGAAGGCATCGGCGTCCAGTCGCGCGCGGCCCTGGTCACGGACAGCCGCGTGATTGCCCTCTTCGGCGGGCTGGTCAGCGGCGTCAATGCCGGCCTCGCGCAGTTTGAGACCATCAAGCGCTTCCGCATCGTTCCCCACGAGTGGACCCAGGAATCGGGCGAGTTGACGCCCTCCATGAAGCTCAAGCGCCGTGTGCTTACGGAGCGCTACGCGACCGCGATCGCCGAACTCTACGCCGACGAAGCAACCGCACGCGGCGAATCGGCGAGCTGAGCTGCCACCACTCTTTGCGGAAGAGAATGCCTCGGCTCCACAGCTGGTTGAGGGCGCGGAAGAAGGGCGCACCCCACGCGCCGACGGCCAGCACTGCACCAAAGACGACCACTGCGTCGATACTGAGCCGGCCGGAGCTCGACCAGTATGCGTCCGGCTGCAGGTTGAGCCAGAGGGCGAACTCGTCAAGCGTGAGCGCCGCGCCCACGCCGTAGCTCACGGCCATCAGCCGGCTCATAAAGATCGACATCGGCGAGTGCGAGCGCCCCAAATCCAGCAGCCACCCGTAGCCGACCAAAAGTAAAATCAGAATGCCCCACACCAGGTGATGAATGTGCAGCCCGCGCACCACCACCCATTGAAAGTGCCCTTCGTGATTCACGATCCGGTGAACCAAAATGCGGACTCCGGCGAAGGTAATCAGGAACGAGACCGAGGCGATGAACATGCGCCGCCGCGGGCGGTCGGGGATGGTGGTGCGAATCAGGAACCCCAGCCGCGTCAGTTGCAGCAGCACCAGCAGCACGATGACAACCAGGCTGACAAATGCCAGCAGCAGCAGCGCTCCACTTCCCGGCATATCTCTATTCAATCACCTTGTCGCTCCGCTCGCAGCCAATTCGGGATTGGCAGCTGCCGGAAGAGCAGCGTAGCAGTGAATTGCCTTGTGAGCGGCGGAGTACACTGGACAAGGCGTCGAGTCGGGCGGATGCGCATTTTGGGTGCCGTGCCCTCGAAACCTTCATCGAATCGGGCGCCGGATAGAATCTTCGAGGAGACCTTGCAATGCGAGTTGCTTTGTTGACCGGAGGCGGCGATTGCCCCGGCTTGAACGCTGTCATCTATGCGGCCGTCAGGAAAGGCATCAACCACTACGGCGACGAATTCATCGGCTTCCTGAATGGCTGGCGCGGCGTGCTCGACAACAACTTCATTCCTCTCACGCTTGAAAATATCGACGGTATCCAGTTGCGGGGCGGCACCATCCTTCACTCCTCGCGCACCAACGTGAAGAAGATACCCGGCGGCATCGAGAAGGTGCAGGAGGTCCTCAAGGTAAACAGGATCGATGCGCTCATTGCTCTCGGCGGCGACGATACGCAATCGGTCACGCAATATCTCTGCGAAAACGGCGTCCACGGCGTGGGCGTTCCCAAGACCATCGACAACGACATCAGCGGCACCGACGCCACCTTCGGTTACGACACCGCCATGTCCATCGCTACCGAAGCCGTGGATCGCATCCACACCACGGCCGACTCGCACAACCGCGTCATCGTGATTGAAGTCATGGGCCGCGATGCCGGATGGATCGCCTACGCTTCGGGCATCGCCGGCGGCGCGCACGTCATTCTGGTGCCGGAGAAGACCATCGATATCGACCACGTCTGCGCCCTGCTCAAGTACAACTACGACCACGGCAAGAACTACGGCGTGGTGGTCGTCGCCGAAGGCTGCCATCTGCCTGACGTGGGCCAGGTCACCGGCTCCGCGCAGGTCGATTCCTTCGGGCACGCGCGCCTCTCCGGCATCGCCGAGGCCTTGGCTGAGCTCATCGAAAAGAAGACCGGCTACGAAACGCGCTCCGTGAATCTTGGTCACACGCAGCGCGGCGGCGTTCCCACGGCCTACGATCGCCTGCTCGGCCAGCGCTACGGCCTGCACGCCATCGACATGGTGCATGACAAGAAGTGGGGCCGCATTGCCGTTCTGCGCGGCAACGACATTCTCGATATCCCCATCAAGGAAGCCATCGCCACCAACCGCCGCCTCGATCAGCGCTTCTTCGACGTGATCGCCGATCTCGAAGCCAAAGTCTAACCTCATTCCAGGAACTGAAGCGCCGCGCTCTCCGTTCCTGACCCCTGACCCCTGATCCCTGATCCCTGATCCCTCGTTCCCTCGTTCCCTTGCTCCCTTGTTCCCTCGCCCCTCGCTCCCTGCCTCTATGATCTACCGCCTCTTCACGCCGGATGACTTTGCCGCTCTCTACGCCCTCGAGGAGGCCTGCTTCCAGCCGCCTCTGCGCTTCAGCCGCGCCTATATGCGCAGGCTCGTGGGCAGCCAGAACGCCGCGACGTGGATCGCGGAAGAAGAGGGCGCAATGGCGGGCTTCGCTATCGTCGAGTGGGGCGGCGAGGCAGACGCAGTCACAGCCTACATCCAGACCATCGAAGTGGCGCAGTCCAAACGCCGACTCGGCATCGGCAATGAACTGATGCACCGCATGGAGCGCTCGGCCCGCGCCGCGGGAGCCACTTTGATCTGGCTGCACGTCGACGCCGGAAACGCCGGCGCCATCCGCCTCTATGAAGCGCAAGGCTACCGGCCCGAGGGCAGCGAAGCGAATTTCTATCCGCGGGGGCGCACGGCGCTCGTCTACGCCCGGGCGCTCGAACCTCCGGCGCCATGAAGGCGACTTGCCCGTGCAAGGGCTGGAAATGCAGGCGTTCCGCCGGCAGCGTGGCCTCTTAAGGTGCTCTGCCGGGTCTCCTCGTGACTCAGCCCCGCCGTGCACTTGAACTTGCGCCATTTCCGTGCTATCGTTTCGCGGTCCCGCAAATCTTAATCTCCCCCGCGATCGGACTCAGTCTCTTTACCGGGCCCCTTTGGCGCAGGCCACGGAATCCTTACACAGGAAAAGGCATGGAGGAAAGTTCTCATGAGGCGTCGAATGTCTGTACGTTCCCGTGTCGTCAATCTTGCACTTCGCGCGGCGATGCGCTTGTCCAGCGGAGTGCGCAACGCCGGCCTCCCGGTTCTGCTCACTGGCTTGGTGCTTGCCGCTGCAACGGTGTGGCTGGCTTCAGCGGCCTCCGCGCACATGCAGGCGCTCAAGAGCTGGGAGCGGCTGTTCGGCGTTTCCACGCGGCAGCCGGCAAATGCAGGAGCTCAGCCGCTGGGGACAGGCGGCATCAGCGGATACTCCTCTACCATCCTCGATGCTCCCGGAGCCGGAACGAGCGCAGCAACCGGAACGATTGCGGCGAGCATCGACGCCTCCGGCGATGTTGCGGGCACGTATCTTGACGCCGAGTTTGTGGGGCACGGCTTCTATCGCGCCGCAAGCGGAACCTTCACGGCAATCGATGCATCGGGCGCAGGGACCAGCGCCAAGCAGGGAACCTTTGCCGTCAATATGGACCCCACCGGGTCTTACATCGCGGGCATGTACGCGGATTCCAACAACTCCTATCACGGGTTTGTCCGGGCAGCGGATGGCACCATCACATCGTTCGATGCCGGAACGGTTCTGGAGCACCAGGGAACCATCGCCACTTCAGTCAACAGCTCCGGCACTGTGACCGGAACCTATACAGCCGGATCCTTTCAGGGTTTTGTACGCACGTCAGACGGAACCATCACGCTGTTTGACGCGCCCGACGCGGGTTCCGGCAGTACTCCACAGGGCACCATCCCGATGAGTGTGAATGCCTCGGGAACGATTACCGGATTCTATGTCAGTTCCACCGGCGTTCCCGGAGGGTTCGTGCGCAGCGCCAGCGGCGCCCTGACCGAGTTTCAGGTGCCTTGCCAGGGCTCGACGTGTTATGCCACCGTCCCCTTCAGCATCGATGCGGCGGGAGACATCGTCGGAACTTACGGAGCCACCGGAGAGTCGACCCAGCTTGGTCATGGGTTCATCCGCTCCGCAGACGGCACGTTCACCACCTTCGATCCGACCGGGTCGGCAATCGGCTCATCTTCTCTTGGCGGGGTGTTCGGAGGCACGCTGCCCCTGAATATCGACCCTACGGGCACCTACGTCACAGGTTTTTATTCCGATGCCAGCAACGGGGAACACGGATTTATTCGCACGTCGAGCGGGATCACAAGCTTCGACGCGGCGGGAGCTTCTACAACAGGAGTTCTGCAGCTGAACGGAACCGGAGCCGGCGGTGTCAATGCCTCCGGCGCTATCGTCGGGGCCTATACCGATAGCAGCGATGTATTCCACGGTCTGCTGCTGACGCCGACCGCGACGGGCGGATTCACGCTTTCGGCTTCGCCCGGCTCCATATCCGTTGCCCAGAGCAGTACCGGAACCAGCACCATTACTGTGACCGATACAGGCGGATTCACGGGAACCGTGAGCCTCGCGGCCGGCGGGCTGCCCAGCGGCGTTACGGCCTCCTTTGCAGCCGGATCGGAAGCGGGAACGCAAACGCTTACGCTGACGGCGAGCGCCTCCGCAGCAGTGACCGCCAGCCCGGTGACGGTGACCATCACGGGAACATCCGGCGCCTTGACGGCAAACACGACGGTCGCTCTCACCATCACCGCGGAACCCAGCTTCACCGCCGGCACGGGAGGGACCACCGCCATGACGGTCACGCCCGGCGCGACCTCCGGAAACACGGGGACGATCAGTTTGGTGGCGACGAACGGGTTCAGCGGGGCAGTCGACCTTACCTGCAAGGTCACCACTACGATGACGAGCGTGACCGACATGCCGGCGTGCAGCCTGAATCCAACTTCCGTGACCCTGAGCGGAACGACAGCGCAGACTTCGACACTCACCGTCACCACCACCGCGGCTTCGAGCGCCGCCAATCCGTTCAAGAAGCTCTTCACCAAGGCGACGGGCGGAACCGCGCTGGCGCTGATCGTTCTTCTGGCGGTTCCAAAGCGGCGCAGGAACTGGCCGGCGATGCTGGGGCTGGTTCTGCTTGCGATCTCGTTGAGCGCCACCGGGTGCGGTGGAGGCGGCAACGGCGGCGGAGGCGCAGGGGGAGGCGGTAACTCGGGCACCACCGCCGGAGCCTACACCATCACGGTGACCGGCACCGCGGGCACAGTGAGCGCCACCGTGGGCACGGTTACATTGACGGTTCAATAGCGAATGTCAGGCGAGGGAAGGTCAGGCGGGAAGCGCGGAGTTGTGGGCTGAGCAATCGGAACGGGAATCTGGCGGAGAGGGAGGGATTTGAACCCCCGATAGCCTTGCGACTATGTCTGATTTCGAGTCAGGTGCATTCAACCGGGCTCTGCCACCTCTCCGCTGGTTGTCCCAAGTTTACCGGCAAATGGAGACGGGATGCAATCGCTCGTCCGCGGCCAGCGCCCACGCAGGCGAAGAACCTGGTGAGCATCGGGAAGGGAATCGTGAGCCGGGACCCGGGCGTCACCGCGCCGGCGTAAGCCGGAAGATGCGCGAGGCGTGCGAGGCCAGCGTCAAGTCGATTCCCTCGCCCGCAGCGGGCACGTCGGTATGGCTGATGAGGTCGGTGAGCCGGGGCGGGTGCTGGGCAAAATGCGTGTCCCGCAGCGCATCCACTTCCCGCCAGTTGAATTGGAGCGGAGCGCTCTTCGCTCCGAGATTGAACAGCGCAAGAATGGCGGAGCCATCGGGATAAAGCGTCATCCATGCCTGCCGCACCCCGTCGCGCAGGCTTTGAATGTCGAGCGGTGCGGCCGGAATTCCGCGCTGGTCGATGGCAAGGATGTCGCGATTCGAGATCAGCTTCAAATCGTCGGCGTCCATCTGCGTAAGGTCTGCGCCCAGATAGAGAGGCGCGCAGGAGATGGCCCACAGGATGAACATCGATTGCCGTTCGTCCGGAGTAATGCCATCCCTGGCCCCGTTGCCGAGTTCGAGCGAATCCAGGTCGTTCCAGCCGCCCGGTTTCGCATACGGAATCCACGGGCGCACATCGTTGAAGCGGTCCGCAACCTTGGACCACTCCGTAAGATTGGCCTTGATAGCCGGATCGCTTGAGTGCCCGCAGGCGTAGCACTCGATATCGTCTTCAATCCGCCATCCGTTGGCGTTGGCGCGCCAGAGATTTGCCTGGTCAATGGAGAGCCAATTGGAAAGCTCGAACCAGATGGGACGGCCGGTGCGCTCGGTTGCGCGCGCAATGGCTTCGTGCCAAAGCCTGACCTCCTCGCGATTATCCGCCGGTCGATTGCCGCCGCCCGGTCCCACAAAGTCGAATTTGAGAAAGTCCACTCCCCAGCGCGCAAACTGCTCCACAACGGAATCAATATAAGCGCGCGCCGCAGGCTTGGTGACGTCGATCTTGTAGCTTCCGTTGAGAGTGGAACCCGGGATCGAAGTGTCCACGATGTCCTGGATGTGAACGTTTGTGCCCGCGATCACGGGATTGGCCTGGTAGAGATTCGGCCCGATCCCGGGACCGAAGTAAAGCCCGAAACGCAGACCGCGGCTGTGCAGATAATCGGCCAGAGCCTTCATGCCGCTGGGAAAGGCTCTCAGATTGGGCTTGGGAATGCCGTGCTCATCGTAGCCATCGGTCCAGCCGGCATCGATATTGATGTACCGGTACCCCAGCTCGGGCAAATGCGCGGCCATCAGGGCATCTGCTTCGGCCTTCACTTTCTCCTCGGTCGGTTTGCTGCGAAAATACGACCAGCTGCTCCAGCCCATATAGGGGCGCTCCGCAAACGATTCGCTCTTCGCGAGGTGAGAAAGCTTCGCGGCTTGGGGCCATGCGGCGGAAACGGGGAGTAAGACCAGGAACACGAGGCCACGCATGCGCAGGATGGTAGCACCGGCTCCTTGCGCCTGTCCTTCTTCAGCCTCTGCCGGGCGGAAACACGCATGAGAAATAGGCGCGGGCGCCTCTCTCGTGCTCTGGCAAATCTGCGAGCGCCCGCGAATCGGTTTTGGCGCTCCGAAAAACCGCAAACCATCCCCGCGCGCCGCAGCACCATCCCATCACAAGATGAGCGGCGGATGCTCCACGGCCAGGACTCGCGTGTATCGCATGCAGCCGGTGGGGGACTGCCGCAACCCACTGTGCCCGCCGGGGGCGTCTTCTGGTAAGCGCAGGTGGCGCGCTTCCTTTATGCTTCATCAGGAGGGGCTGCCCGCAACGGGTAGGGGAGAGCAGCCCCAGCGGGCTTGAGAACCAGGTCTTCCATGAGCGGGCGGCAACGCTGCGCCAGAGAAGCGGAGAGTTCGGCATCCGATGATGGAATTCCACATCTCGCGCCAGGCGCGCGATCGCTATCGATTTGCGGAGTCGCTTTTCTCCTTCGCCGGAAATGTCGTCTTTGCCGGCATGGCTGCGTGCCGGGACTTCGCCCATCGCATGAACCAGGTGCGCGATGCGCAGAAACACCCTGAGCGCACCGTCCATGCCGGCCGCCTCTTTGCCATGGGCCTCATCGACGAAGCCAGCCATGTGCTGATCGCGCGCTACCGGCAGCAATTCGATCCCCAGGTAATGACCAGCGCCCTCGATTGGTTCGGCGCGCAGGTGGGGGCTGAGAACCTCGACAAAATGCTGCTCGCTTTTGTGGAGCAGTTTCCCGGCCAGAGCGTCATGCGCGGCCACGAGACGCCGCAGCAATGGCTCGCCGGCTCGACCGGCGGCCTGTCGCATAAGGCCGCCGCGTTTGAAGAACTGATGCTCCTCTGGAGCGCCAATCGCAATGAGGCCTTTCGGCCCTTCGAAGAACTCTTCGACGACCGGCCTCTGGCGGAGAAGACCGTCTATCGCCAGGTAACCGCGCAACTGCCCGCGTACTTCGCGGCCCGGCCGTTGATTCCCATCGCTGGAGGCAAGCCCGTCAGCCTTCTCGATCTTCTGCGCGCGCCCGCGCTGCGCTCGCCGCGTTCCCTCAGCGATCAGCTCGAGATCATCCGCAGTCTGTGGCGTCCCTTGCTGGGCGACAGCCTGGATCGCTTCCTGCTGCTGGCCGGCGAGATTCTGCGCGAAGAGGATCTCGCCCTCTGGGCGCAGTTCAATCCGCCGGATATGCGCCTTGGGCCCCGGCAATGGCCCTCCGACATGAGCCGCGCCGATGTGCCCCTCTTCGGCGATCCCGCGCACGAATACGAGCGATTCTCATCCGACACGGCGTGGATGCCCGAAGCCGTGCTGATGGCCAAGAGCACCTATGTGTGGCTGGCGCAGTTGAGCCGCCAATACGGCCGCCACATCGGCCGCCTCGACCAGATCCCCGACCAGGAATTGGCGCTGCTCGCCCACCGCGGCATCAATTCTCTCTGGCTGATCGGCATCTGGGAGCGCAGCCGCGCCTCCAAGACCATCAAGCAGCTTTGCGGCAATCGCGATGCCGTGGCCTCGGCGTATTCGCTCTTCGACTACCGCATCGCCGACGACCTCGGCGGCGATCCCGCGTACATCCATCTCCGCGATCGCGCTTACCACCACGGCCTGCGCCTGGCCAGCGACATGGTGCCCAACCACATGGGCATCGATTCGCCCTGGGTGGTCGAGCATCCGGAGTGGTTCATCGCGCGCTGGGAGCCGCCCTACCCGGCTTACACCTTCAACGGGCCCGATCTTTCCAGTGACGGCCGCGTGGAGATCAAGATCGAAGACCACTACTACGAGCAATCCGACGCCGCCGTGGTCTTCAAGCGCCGCGACAAGTCGAGCGGCGAGACGCGCTACATCTACCACGGCAATGACGGCACCAGTTTTCCCTGGAACGACACCGCGCAGCTCGATTACCTGAACCCGGCCGTGCGCGAGCAGGTGATTCAGACCATTCTGCACGTGGCCCGGCTCTTTCCCGTGATTCGCTTCGACGCGGCCATGACGCTGGCCAAGCGCCACTTTCATCGCCTCTGGTTTCCCGGCCCGGGCGC
>JASHTS010000135.1 GCA_030040425.1 Acidobacteriaceae bacterium
ATCCACCTGCGCCCCACGTCGTCGGGTATCCTTTCACTGCCAGCAGGTCCTTCGCGCCCCAGGGAATCCCGTGCAGCGGCCCGCGATATTTGCCCGCGGCGATCTCCTCATCGGCTTTTTTCGCCTGCGCGAGCGCGCGCTCTTCCGTCAGCGTGATCACGAAATAGAGCTTCGCGTTGTACCGCTTCAGCCGCTCGATATACATCTGCGTCAGCGCCAGCGAGGTGACCTTGCCCGACTTCAGCAGTTGACCCAACTCTGTTACCGGCCTGAACGCCAGATCCTCAGTGCTTGAGAACTTGTCAGGAGGCGTAAAGACTATATCGACGAGTTCGGCCCGGTCGAATGGGTCCTGATTCCTGGCGCTTTCATCTGATTTCGGTGCCTCACTCGGCCCCTTCGCCGCCCCCAGCGGATGAAACACATACGCCGGCGGCACGGAGTTGGGCAGATTCAGCGCGCGGATCGCGTCATAGCCGCTGCGCTGCTCGTTCAACCCGTCGAGCATCATCTTCTTCTGGTCGTCTGGAAACGGCCCCACGCCGGCCAGCGCCGCGGCCTGGTCGATCATCTCCGGTGTGATCGTCGGCGGCTTCGACTGGTCGGTTCCCGCGGCCTCCTGCGCCTGGGTCGCCAGCGTGAACAGAATTCCCGGCAGCAGCGGCGAAGCCACGCCGGCCTGCGTGCAGGCATGCAAGAATGCGCGTCGATCGAGAGTCATGGCCAGAACTATACCGGAACAGGCTGCTCGCCGGCCCCATCATTTCACGGCGGCTACCGTCCATTGGCCAGAAACACGATCTTCATCTCCGCCACTTCCATCCGGTTCAGCCCCGCTTTCACACTTGGGTCGGCGTCGGCCAGCGCGCGCGCTTCTTCTTCCGTGGCCGCGCGGATCGCCAGCACGCCGTATACGCCCCGCGGATCGAGCACCGGCCCGCCAAAGAGGCACACGCCTTTGTCGAACTGATCCTTCCAGTAAACAAAATGCTGCTGCATCAGCGCGCCCTCGGCGTCGGTCATATCTTTGTCGAAAGTGGGCCGCGGCGGAATCAGCCGCAGGAACCACGTCTTCATCGAGGGCATCGCCGCGCCGGGCGCCGCGGGAGCGGCGGCAGCCTGCGCGGGTTTCGCATCGGCCGCCGGAGCCTGCGCGTGGGCCCCAGCCGCGGCCACAAACAAAGCGGCAAGGAAAATGCCAATTGATTTTTTCATGCCCGGATGCTACAGGTTCGGCTCGCCAGGGGCAATTCAATTTTCATCTCCAGCCCCCGTTTTCCGCGAAAATTTCTCTTTACATATTCCCATATAGGCATGTATTGTTGCTTCCATGGCCCGAGCCGCAACCACCTCCGATCCCTTCAACGCCATTGCCGAGCCGCGCCGCCGCCAGATTCTCACCTTCCTTGCCGTCGGCGAGCGCCCGGTGGGTGAGATCGTCGTTGCCATCGGCCTCGATCAGCCTTCGGTCTCGAAGCATCTCGGCGTCCTGCGCGAAGTGGGCCTTGTGCATGTGCGCCGGAACGGCCGGCTTCGCATGTACCGGACCAACGCCGCAGCCATTCGGCCCCTTCACGAGTGGACCGGCGCCTTCGAGCGCTACTGGCAGCACCAGTTGAACCGCATCAAGGAGCGCGCCGAAGCCAAAATGCACCAATCCGCGCGCGGCCGCAACGCAGCTGGCCATGATTCGAGCTCCAATCCGCATCCCAAGGCAAGTAAGGAGAGACCATGAACCTCACCGCACCTGACGTAGATAGCCTTTCGCTCCTGGTGGAACAGGAGATTCGCGTTGACGCTTCGCTCGACGTCACCTTTGAGGCCCTGCTCGAGCAGCTCGGTCCCGCCAATGAAAAGCCCGACGGCTCGCCCATGCCGTTCAAACTCGAGCCCTGGCCCGGAGGCCGGTGGTATCGGGATCTCGGCCAGGACAACGGCCATCTCTGGGCCCACGTGCAGGCCATCAAGCGCCCCACGCTTCTCGAATTTGCCGGTCCCCTTTTCATGTCGCATCCGGTAGCGAATAATGTTCAATATCGGCTGAGCGCGGCCGGCGCCGGCACGCTCATCAAGTTCCGCCACTCCGCCTTCGGCCTCGTCCAGGAAGAACACCGCAAGGGCGTTGTCCCCGGCTGGACTTACATGCACGAGCAGGTGCGCAAACGCGCGGAGACTTCGCGCTGACGGCGCGCGCCGGTACTCGGCCCTCATCGCGCAATTAAAGGAGGCGCTTCATGCCACTCGTACAATCCGTCACAACCGTTGCCGATGCGCTGCTGGCCGAGTTCGAAATTCAGGCTCCCGTCACGCGGCGTTTCCTCGTCCGTCTGCCGGAAGACAAGCTCACCTGGAAGCCGCACGAGAAATCCCTGACCGCGGGCCAGCTCGCTTTGCATCTCGCCCTCGTGCCCGCCAGCATTGTCCGCCTCGTAGCCGACAACCCCAGGCAGGCGCGGGGAAAATTCGATTTCCCTCAGCCGGCCGCGCACCAGGAGATCCTCGAGACCTTCGAGCAGAGCATCGCCACCGTCCGCACCGCCCTGCCCGGCTACGACGACAGCGCCATGAACGAAACTTGGCGTCTGGTGCAGGGAGATCGCGAGCTTGTCTCCGCACCGCGCGCCTCCATCTTGCGCGACCTCATGTTCAGTCATTGGTATCAGCATCGCGGCCAATTCAGCGTCTATTTGCGCCTGCTCGATATTCCCGTGCCCGCAAGCTGGGGACCGAGCGCCGACGAGCCGCCGCTGTTCGTGCAGAATGCCCGTCCCGCCTGAACTCACGCGCAGGAGACGCCCATGCACTCTGTCTGTCTTGCCACCGCTGCTGTTCTAGTCGGCGGCGCCTCAGGCGCGCCGGAGGTATGAGCGCTTTGGCTGCCCGCGCATTCCGCAGAAACCCCTCGCGTCCCCACGCGCCCAACGCAAAGGAGAACGAAGATGGCCACCGTCACATCGCAAGTGCACAATCCCAAGATCGTTTCGCAGGCCGAGTGGATTGCGGCCCGCAAGGAGTTTCTCGCTGAAGAAAAGGAGTTCACCCGGCTGCGCGACGAGCTCAGCCGCCGGCGCCGCGAGCTTCCCTGGGAAAAAGTCGACAAAAACTACGCCTTCGACGGACCGCAAGGCAGGCTCGCCCTCGCCGCACTCTTCGACAACCGCAGCCAGCTCGTCATCTACCACTTCATGCTCGGGCCCGGATGGAAGGAAGGCTGCCCCAGTTGCTCGTATCTGGCCGATCACTTCGACGGCATGGCCATCCATCTTGCCAATCGCGACGTGACCTTCGCCGCGGTTTCGCACGCGCCGTATGCGGAGATCGCCGCCTTCAAGAAGCGCATGGGCTGGCGCTTCCACTGGTACTCGTCCTCCGCCAGCGACTTCAATTACGACTTTCAGGTCTCGCTCAAGCCCGAGGACGAGGGCAAGCCCGAGGTCTACTACAACTATGAGATGGCCGCGTTTCCCGCCACCGAGCGCCCCGGCCTGAGCGTCTTTTTCAAGAACCCGGAAGGCCAGATCTTCCACACCTACTCCACCTATGCGCGCGGCCTCGACATTCTCGTGGGCACATACAACTTTCTCGATCTTGTGCCCAAAGGCCGCGACGAAGCCGGCCTCAAGCACACCATGGCCTGGGTGCGCCATCACGACAAATACGGCGACAACTACTTCGTCGATCCCAACCAGCCCTATGTTCAACCGGAAATCGCCAAGCCCGAAACCGGGCAGTTCAAGACCGCCGGCTCCTCCTGTTGCTCTGCCGACCACCACGACTAGCAGCCGTTCAATGCATGCGACTTTGTTGCCCCATCCTTTCCGCGCGCCGGGGCCCCCACGGACAGGTCTTCGTCCGTGGGATGGCTGAGCGGAAAGGGTGGGAAGGCCCACCTCCCTCGGCACTCACCCGCTGACTCGCTGCCTCGCTATTTCCCCGCTTCTCCCACCATCGCCTCCGCGCGCTTCAGCAGATCCACGCGCTTCTGTTTCTCTGCCGCCAGGTCCAGATGCACCTCATTCGCGCCGCCAATGTGCGTGGCCTGGTTGAGCCGTTCCATATACGGCCCCTCCATCGCAGTAACGGCCGTCTGCGCTTCGGTCACTAATTCGCGAAAATGCGCCATCTCCTCTGGCGCGCGCTCGGGGTGATAGCCGAGCCGGTCGCCTGTCTGCATGGCCTCGATCAGTGCATCCGGCGGCGCCGCCACCGGCGACGACTGCTGCAGCGCATCGTAGGCCGCGCGCAGCCGCGTCATGGCGCCCGCAAATCCATCCAGCTCTTTGCGCCGCGCCATCGATCCCTTCGCCCGCTGCACCTCGATCGTCACCTTCGTGCGCACGCTCGCCGCCGGCACCGGGATCACCGTCGTCAGCGTGTTCCCCTTGAAAGTCCAGCCGCCATTGCCGTCCGCGCCCGCCTGCCGCACCGGGATGCCGTTCACCGTCACCCGCTCCGGCGGCCAGTCCGCCGGCAGCCGCAGCTCGTAGCTGCGCGTCGTGAGCATGCCCGGAAAACCTCCCACTGCCGGCCCAATCTCCACGCGCAGCGTGTCGCCCGTTTGCGTCGCGTTGATCGGCGTCCGCGCATAAACGCCGCGCTGGTATTCGACCGAGACGCCCGAGTCCTCGTAAAGCGAATAGCTCGAGCTCTGCCCATCGTCGAGCGGCCACACATTCACAATCAGCGGATCGACGGGCTTCTCGCTGGTATGCAGCATCGCCGGCTGCATGGGCACGATTGCGCCCGTCTTCACGTACACCGGAATCTCGTCGATCGTGAAACTCCGGTCCGCCTGCCCCTCGCCGTCCAGCCGCTTGCCTGTGGGCCATTCCATCCATCGTCCATCCGGCAGCCAGATCTTCTCTTGCGCCAGGTGCGTCACCGTGTCCACCGGCGTCACCACGGGCGCCACCAGCATCTCGTCGCCGAAGAGGTACTCATTCTTCGCGCCGTACGCAGGCACCTCGTGCGGCCAGTCGTAATAAACCGGCCGGAAGAACGCCACCCCCGTGTCGTAGGTGCGCCGCGCTTCCGTGTAGAGGTACGGAACCAGGGCGTACCTCAACTGAAATGTCGAGCGCATGATCGACGAGTACGGCTCCGGATATGCCCAGATTCTCCGCTCCGCCTCCGGATTCTTCGTGGTATGCGTGCGCAAAATCGGGCTGAACGCGCCGAATTGCACCCAGCGCGTGAACAGCTCCGGATCGACCGCGCCCGGCATGTGTCCGCCGATGTCGTGGCTCCAGTACGCATAGCCCACGTTCGCTGCCGTGGCCGTGAACCACGGCTGAAAAGCCAGCGAGTCCCATACGGAAATCGTGTCGCCCGAAAATCCGATCTCGTAGCGATGATTCCCCAGTCCGCCCCAGCGATGAAACAGCAGCGGCCGCTTGCCCTCGCGCTGCTCATCCGTGAAATGAATATAGTTGAGCCACCACGTATTGCTTAAGCCGGGAACTTTCGACATCATGGGCTGCTGTTGCCAGTCCAGCCACCAGAAATCGATTCCCTGCTTCTCGAGCGGGTGCAGAACCAGGTTGAAATAATTCGTCGCCCACTTCTTGTTCGTGGGATCGAACGCCACATATTGCTTCGTCGCCGGATCGATTCCCATGGCCCGCGCCATCGCCGGATACGCCGCCTCCCACGGCTGGATTCCCGACGCTGGATGCAGATTCAACGTCGCCTTCAGTCCATCCTCGTGAATCTTTTTCAAAAACGCATCCGGATCGGGAAACAGCAGCTTGTTCCAGGTGTAGCCGGTCCAGCCCAGACCATAACCCGACCGGTCCGTTTCGCCCATCGCCTTGAGTTGCTCCTGGTTGATGTGCCAGTCCATATCGATCACCAGCACGTCGAGCGGCGTATCGTTCTCTTTGAACCCGCGCACCAGCTCGTCCAGTTCCTGGTCGCTATAGGCCCAGTAGCGCGACCACCACGCGCCGAAGGCAAACCGCGGCGGCAGCGGTATGCGCCCGGCCACCTTCACGTAATCCCCCAGCGCCTCGCGGTAGTCGTGCCCGTAGCCGAAGAAATACCAATCGCTGTAGGAGCCTGGTTTCTCATCGGCCGGCCGCTCCATCACCCACGGCCACGGACTCTTCTCGCCTTGCAGAAACCGAAAATCAGTCGAGTCGAAGAGCGGCCGCGTCGAATCGTCCACCAGCGCCCATCCTGAGCGCGAGATCAATCC
>JASHTS010000136.1 GCA_030040425.1 Acidobacteriaceae bacterium
TTCTTGCGGTCATCCTGAGCGTAATTTGGCGCGTTTTTGCGCCAAATGGAGCCGAAGGATCTGCGCTTGTTCTTCAACGAATTTCGGACTCACCACACTAGCGGCTATGAAAAGAACTCCGCAATCGCCGTGACCACCGTCTCCTGCTCGTCCGCCCGCAGCTCGGGAAAGATGGGCAGCGCGAGCACCTCGCGCGCCGCGCGCTCGGCCTGGGGAAAATCGCCTTCTTTATAGCCCAGACCTTCGAGCGCCTGCTGCAGATGCAGCGGCAGCGGATAAAAAATCTCCGAGCCGATCTGCCGCTCGGCGAGAAAATCGCGCAGCGCATCGCGCCGCCGCACGCGGATCACGTACTGGTGCCACACGTGCCTGGTTCCCGGCGCTTCCTGCGGCAGCACCACGCCCTGCTGCGGATGCGGCCCGGGCTCAGCCAAACCGGCCTGCGCGAACAGCGCGTGATAGCGCGCCGCGAGCGCGCGCCGCGCGTCGTTCCACGCCTCCACATACTTGAGCTTCACCAGCAGGATGGCGCCCTGCAGCCCGTCCATGCGCGCATTCCAGCCCAGCTCCTCGTGGAAATACCGCTCCCGCATGCCGTGCTGGCGCAGGGCGCGCACCCGCTCCGCGATTGCATCGGAGTTGGTGGTCACCATCCCCGCTTCGCCCGCAGCGCTCAGGTTTTTGGTAGGATAGAAACTGAAGGCCGCGGCATCGCCCAGACTGCCCGCTTTTTCCCCGGGCAGCTCCGCGCCCCACGCCTGGGCCGCGTCCTCGATCACCTTCACCCCATATTCCCGTGGGATGCGACGGAAAAAATCCGGATCTGCCGTCTGGCCGTATAAGTGGACCGGCAAAACCGCCTTCACCGCCCGGCCGCCGGAGCCGCGAAAGATTTTATCCACAGCCGCCGGCGAAAGATTGAAGCTCACCGGATCGATATCCGCCAGCACCGGCTTTGCTCCCGCGCGTAAAATCGCGCTCACTGAGGCAAAAAAGCTGAATGGCGTGGTAATTACGGCGTCGCCGGCTCCGATCCCCACTCCCGCCAGCGCCAGCCATAGGGCGTCGGTCCCGGAAGAGCAGCCGATGGCGTGACCCACGCCCAAATGGCTCCCGGCCGCCCGCTCGAACGCCGCAACCTGCTCTCCTAGAACGAATTGCTGCGTCTCAAGCACATGCCCGATGGCCGCCATCAGCTCCCGCTGAAGCCCGCGGTACTGGCGCTCGAGGTCAAGCATGGGAACCGGCTGAACAATTTGGCGGGGTGCGGGCTGTCGGGGTTCAGTCTGGCGGGGTGCGGGGCGGGGAGCCGAGTGCGGACTGACGGCCTTTTGCACGCATCTATTCTAGCAGCGGCGCAGAGTCCTTCCGGGTATCGGGGCGGGAGGACAAAGGCCGGCGGCAAAGCGCTTTTGCCCTTGCGGGCCGGAGCGGCACGGGCTGTTGCACCCTGATTAAAATCGGGCTTCGAACAGGAGTTTGCGGGAAGGCAGAGTTGAAATGGATCGCAAACCCCTATATCTTGGACACATTGCGGGGCCAACGGCGCCGGGGGTTCCGGGGCCCTCCCCGCGGACTTGTATTTTCAAACAAATGCAGTTGCAGTCAAATCACAAAAGAAAGCAGGAGATCGGCAAATGGAGAACAAGCCGGCACAAAACATTCAGGACACTTTTCTGAACACGGTCCGGAAGGACAAGACTCCGATCACCATTTATCTGGTCAGCGGCGTCAAGCTCACCGGAAGAATCCGGTCCTTCGACAAATATTCCGTGCTGCTTGAGAACAACAGCCAGGAGCAGTTGATTTTCAAGCACGCCATTTCGACCGTGGTGAGCAGCCGGAGCGTCATGCATGGCGAGCACCGTCCGGCGGCAGTAACAACCGGGATGGGACCGACCCCCGTAGCAGTTCCCTCCGTCTCTCAAACAGCGGAGCAACGATAGCCAACTGGGACTTCCTCGCTTGACAGGCACGGGCTCGAGTTTGACGGGCGCGCGAGTGGCAGTTTCTCGAATGTCGCGCGGGGAGCAGAGAGCCGGCTTGGCCGGAAATGAGCCTGCGCGCGTCGCAGCGAAGCTGCTCCGTCCCCAGCGCGGTGTGGAGCGGGCTGTTCTCGTTGGCGTCGATTTTGGCCGCGGCCGCGCTTCCGCATCTGGAGCGCGGAGCGATTCTGCGTGCTCGAACTCCGAATCGAATCCGGACAGTGAAATTCCAGGCAGTGAAAGCTCGCCCCGGTCGGCTCCGCGCCGCTCTTCGTCGAGCCGCTTGCCCGCGCATGGAGCCGCCGCGCCCGCTCTCACGCCGGAAGAGTCGCTCGCCGAGTTCCGTGAGCTCACTCTGAGCGCAGGCGGCGAGGTTGTGGCCGAGCTTCTCCAGCGCCGTCCCAAACCCGACCCGGCCACGCTCATCGGCTCCGGCAAGGTGGAAGAAATAGCCGGCATCGCTGCTTCCACTGAGGCTGATCTCGTCCTCTTCGACCACGATCTTTCGCCCACGCAGTTGCGCAACCTTGAGGCCGCGCTGCCCTGCCGCGTGCTCGATCGCACCCAGCTCATCCTGGACATCTTTGCGCGCCATGCCCGCACCCGCGAAGGGCAGCTTCAGGTGGAGCTGGCCCAGCTCCAGTACCTGCTTCCGCGCCTCACCGGCCGCGGCCAGGCCATGAGCCAGCTCGGCGGCGGCATCGGCACCCGCGGACCCGGCGAAACCCAGCTCGAAACCGACCGCCGCCGCATCCAGCGCCGCATCGACCAGGTCAAGATCGACCTTGAAGCCGTGCGCCGCGTGCGCAAGCAGCAACGCCAGCGCCGCGAAGCTGTGCCTGTTCCCACCGTCGCCCTCGTCGGTTACACGAATGCCGGCAAGAGCACCCTCTTCAACACCCTCACCGGCGCGCAGGTGCTCTCGTCATCGCAGATGTTCGCCACGCTCGATCCCAAACTGCGCGCGATCGAGCTGCCCAGCCGCCGTAAAGTTCTTTTGAGTGATACCGTCGGCTTCATCCGCAATCTTCCCCACACGCTCGTCACCAGCTTCCGCGCCACGCTCGAAGAGGTCGCCCAGGCCGAGGTGCTGCTCCACGTTCGCGACGCGTCCTCGAGTTACGGCGAGGAGCAGAAGGCGCAGGTGGAAAAGGTCCTGGGCGAGCTCGACGCGCTCTCCAAGCCCCGCGTCGAGGTGCTGAACAAGATCGATCTCCTCCCTGAAGACGAGCGCGCGGCGTTGTTTGCCCGAGTCAACTCGGGTCCAAAACCGGAAGGCACCATGGTGCCGGTCTCGGCGCTCACCGGCGAGGGCCCAAATGGCAATGGACTCGCCGCGCTGCTCGCGGCTATCGATGGCGCGCTCTACTCCGACCCCGTCATCGAAGCCGAATTGCGCGTGCCGCAGCACGAGGGCGCCGCGCTCGCCGCCATCGAGGCCGGCATGAACGTCCACGCGCGCAAGTATGAGGGCAACCTCGTCCGCCTCACCGTCAGCGGCCCGGCTTCGCTTATCGGCCGCATGCGGCGGTTTCGCGTGCGCAGCGAGTAGACGCGGAAGTGCATTGCGTTTTCGCGCAGCCACGGCATCCGTACCCAGAGTCTCACCCTCCATTTACCCTGCATTCGCTGATTGCCCGGTATCCTGAAGTGTTCCCGCCGCCGCGGTTGCCTTCGAGCGCCGGCAGGAGGTCTTATGAAACCGGAAACCCGCGGCCCCAATCCTGCCATCACCACGCTCTCCAGCCGCGAAATCTACCGCAACCGCTGGATGCGCCTGCGCGAAGACGAGATCCTGCGCTCCAACGGCGAAAAAGGCATCTACGGCGTGGTGGAAAAACATGACGCCGCCATCATCCTGCCGATGGAAGACGGCCGCGTCTGGCTGGTTGAGCAGTACCGCTACACCATCGGCGAGCGCGCGCTGGAGCTGCCGCAGGGCGGATGGGAGATGGAGATTGAGGATCCCGAGGAGCTGGCCCGCGGCGAGCTGCGCGAGGAGATCGGCATGGACGCGGCCGAGATGCGCTATCTGGGCATGCTCTGGATCGCCTACGGCTTCACGCGGCAGAAGCAGCACGTCTTTCT
>JASHTS010000014.1 GCA_030040425.1 Acidobacteriaceae bacterium
CGGCTCAACAGTCTTCCAAAAAACCTGGTCGTCTGGCCCACGAAAGTCGCAAGCATGATCGTCCTCCTTCCCGCAGAATGGGTTCTCTTCGTGATCCTCTGCAGCTCAGGATGCGACCTTTAGAGCAAAACAGCGCGCGGTCCCGTTCAGGATCGCCCCAACTCCCGTTTCCTTAAGAGGCGCTTATGATCCGCAGAGTTCTTCAATCCGTGCTCTCCATCGCCCTCGCGCCGCTGCTCGCGGCGCAACAGGTGGCATCCTCGTCGGCAGCCTCGCCAGAGACAACCAAGCCAATTGTGCTCGTAAAAGGAAAAGAGGTGCGCTTGATGCTGCTTGAAGACGTTTCGTCAGCCTCTGCCACCAAAGGACAGTCCGTACGCATGGCTGTGATGGAGGATGTCACCGATGAGAAGGGGCTCGTTGTGATCCCCAAGGGCACGCCTGCAAAGGATATCGTTGACGGAGTTGTCAGAGCAGTTCCCGGGGAAAAGGACGGGTGTGTATCACTCAGGCCTGTCAGCGTGAACCCTCCGAACTCTGCACCGATTCCATTGGGAAATTACCACTACGTAGAAACTGACGGCCTGGGCGCGGCATTGGCCCCACTCTTACCATTCGTTTTGATCGCTGAGCTTGTCGCAATGCCCTTCCACAGGAACCATGAAGCCGGCATAGACGAGAATCTTCGGGTTTGCGAATGGCAGCAATCGCAGACACCTCGGACGATTCGCGTGCAGCCGTCCGCAATCGCTGAGATTCGAGCTGCGTCCCCTGGCATCGCTTTCGGCTCTCTGTGCCCAAATGGTGCGACATATCCCTTTCCTTGAACTGTAATTGCGGAAGCAAAATGAGCCGAGCTCGCGAGAAGCACGCCGTGCGGGAATTGACTGGAGTGAATCCATGGACGGCGCCAGACCTCTTCGGCGATATCCTGTTAGGTGACGGATGGCCACCGACAGCTCACTCCCCCGCACACACACGCAGATGTCGGCGCGCCACGCGCCCCGCCGCCGGCTGCGCGTCGTCCTTTGGATCGTTGTTGCCCTGCTCGCCCTCGTGCTCATCGCCCTCGCCGCGTCGCTCTTCTGGCTGCGCTCCATCACCCGCGCCGCGCTGCCGCAGCTCGACGGCGACATTCACGTCGCCGGTCTCTCCGCGCCCGTCACCGTTCGCCGCGACGCCCACGGCGTGCCCCACATCGACGCGCAGACGCAGGACGATCTCTTCTTCGCGCAGGGCTACGTCACCGCGCAGGACCGGCTGTGGCAGATGGACATGTTCCGCCGCAACTCCGAAGGCACCCTGGCCGAGGTGCTGGGCCATGCGCTGCTCCTCCACGATGAGACGCAGCGTGTGCTGCAGATCGCGCGCACCGCGCAGCGCATCTACGATCACCTTGACGCCCAGGACCGCACCTTCTTCGACGACTACGCGCGCGGCGTGAATCTCTACATCGCGCAGCACCGCGATGCGCTTCCGCCTGAATTCCGCTTGCTCCACTACACGCCCGCGCCCTGGACGGGCGAAGACTCGATTGCCGTGGGCCTCATGATGGTGCAGACGCTGGACACGCGCGCCGCGACTAAGCTCGGCCGCGGAACTGTGGAAGCGCGCCTCGGCCACGACCCGAAGCTCATCTCCGATCTCTATCCGGTGGGCTCGTGGCGCGATCATCCGCCCACCGGCCTCGAAACCGATCTCGGCGCACCGGAGCCTGCGCCGCTGCCCGCTCCCCGCAAGAAAGGGGACGAGGAGGGCGACGAGGAGCCTCCCAGTCAGACGCAGCTCACGCCGTTCTCCGGCGCGCCCCCATCCCTCAGGACGCTGCTCGCGCTGCTCGGCCTGCCCACATGCTCGGGCTGCGCCGCCGGCTCCAACGAGTGGGTCATCGCCGGCAGCCATACCGCGAGCGGCAAACCGCTGCTCTCGAACGATATGCACCTGGCCTTCGCGGTGCCCGGCATCTGGTACATGGCCGATCTATATTCGCATGGGGGCGCACCCGGCTTTCACGCCGCCGGGGTTACGCTGCCCGGATTTCCCTACGTGATTGCGGGCCACAATGAGCACATCGCCTGGGGATTCACCGCAATGATGGCCGATGTGCAGGACCTCTACTACGAGCAGCTCGACGGCAAGGGCAACTACGAAGGCGTCGACGGCCAATGGCATCCGCTCGCTGTCGATCGCGAAGTGATTCGCGTGCGCGGCGGCAGCGATGTGACCCTCGATGTGCAATCGACCGATCACGGGCCGCTCGTCAATCCCATCCTCGCGGCCGTTCACGGCGCCGGGACGCGTCCCCTGGCGCTCAAATGGAACCTTTACGATCCCGCATTCAACGCGCTGCCGGTCTACCAGATGGACACCGCATCGGACTGGAGTGAATTCTCCTCGGCGCTCAGCGCGTGGGCGTGGCCGGCGCAGAATACGGTCTACGCCGACGACCAGGGCCACATCGGATATCACGCCGTGGGCAAGGTGCCGCTGCGGCCGAATGGGATGACGGACGCGCCCATTGCGGACCACGCGCACGAGTGGCAGGGCTACATTCCCTTCGACGCATTGCCGCAGGCCTTCGATCCGCCCTCGGGCTTTCTGGCCACGGCCAACTCCCGCGTGACCACCGACCAGTCACCCTACCCGCTCACCGACGAGTGGATCGATCCCTACCGCATCGAGCGCATCTACAAAGCGCTCGATGGCCGCGACCAGCTCACGCCCAAAGATATGCTCGCCGTGCAGACCGACATCTACAGCGAGCTCGATCAGGAAATGGGCCAGCGCTTCGCTTACGCCATCGATCACACGCCGGGCCCCGAGGGCAACGGCGACCCGCGCATGCGCCAGGCAGCCGACCTGATGCGCAGCTGGGACGGGCGGCTCGCGGCCGATTCCGCGGCAGCTTCCGTCGAAACCCTCGCCCGCGCCGCGCTCTGGCGCATGATTCTGCTGCCCAAGCTGGGCAACGCGCTGGGCGATTATCATTGGGCTGAATCCACCTTCGCCGAGGAAGAGATCGTAATGCACGCCAAACCCGAGTGGCTTCCGAGCGGCTATCAGGACTGGAACGCGCTGCTCACCGCGGCGGTGCGCAAGGGCATGGAAAATGGCCGCGCACCCGCCAACCTGGCCGCGTGGACTTACGGAAGCTGGCATACGATCGACATCGAGCATCCGCTCGAGCGGTTTCTGCCCTTCCTCGGCCACGTGCTCGGCACCGGCCCGCAGCCCATCGGCGGCGACACGATCACCGTGAAGCAGATCGGCAGCGACGTAGCGCCCTCGCAGCGCTTCACCATGGACTGGAGCAATGTGGACGCGTCAACGGAGAATATCGTTCTCGGCGAAAGCGGCAATCCTCTGAGCCCGTACTTCAAGGACCAGTGGAGCGACTGGTTGAACGGCGCCACTTTCGCGCTGCCATTCACGCCGGGAGCCGTCGCCGCCGAGGCGCGCCACACGCTGCGGCTGCTGCCATGAACGACGAGGGAACAAGGGAACAAGGGAGCGAGGGAACAAGGGTGCCCCACCCTCGCCGCGCGCGCACATGGGTGCCCCCGGTCCCTCGCATCGGTGGACCGGGGAGCGGAACTGGGCGAGCAGCCGGACCCCTGGTCATCTTTCTCGCCGCGCTTGTCGCCATTGTCCCGCAGCTCATCCGCGGCAACTCCTGCGGGCACGACTTCGACGTGCATCTGGTCTCCTGGCTCGATTGCGCCAACGCCTGGCGTCACGGCATCGTCTACCCGCACTGGACGCCCAGCGCCAACTGGGGCGCCGGCGAGCCGCGCTTTGTGTTTTATCCCCCGCTCACCTGGATGCTCGGCGCCGCGCTCGGCTTCATCCTTCCCTGGAGCCTGGCGCCCATTGCGCTCACCTTTTTCATCTTCGCGGGCGCCGGCCTGGCCACGCGCGCGCTGGCGCTTGAAGCCTGCAATGACGCCGTCTCCACGCTGGCCGGCTGCGCCGCCATCTTCTCCGGCTTCACGCTCTTCACCGCCTACGAGCGCGCCGCCTTCCCGGAGTTCATGGGCGGCATCACGCTTCCGCTGGTGGTTCTCTACGTCCTGCGCGAGCGCTTTCCTTCGGGCTCCCTGATCCGCCGCGCATTCGACGGATCTACCGTTCCCCTCGCTCTCGCTCTCGGCTGCGCGTGGCTCTCGAACGCGCCTCTGGGCGTGATGGCCAGCTATCTGCTCGCCGCGCTCGCACTGCTCTGGGCTTTGCTGCGGAAGTCGTGGGCTCCGGTCATGCGGGCAACCGTTGCCACCCTCCTCGGCTTCGGCTGGACGGCCTTCTACTGGATTCCCTCGGCTCTCGAACGCAAGTGGGTCGACATCCGCCAGGCCTACGAAGACCCCGGTTACAACTTTGAGAACAACTGGGCCTTCGCGCGCCACGCCAACCCGGTGCTGGCGCTTCACGACGTGGTCCTGCACACGGCCTCGATGATCTCCGTCACCATGATCGCCGTCGCGCTTGCCGCACTGCTCGTGTGCCGGCGCCGCGGCACGCTGCCGGTGCAAACAACAACCTCGGCCCGCCTCTGGATTCCGCTCGCCGCCATTCCCATCGTTGTCCTCTTTCTTCTCTTTCCCATCTCGCGTCCCGTCTGGCGCCTGCTTCCCGAGTGGCGCTTTCTGCAATACCCCTGGCGCTGGATGGAAGCCGTCGAAGCGCCCATGGCGATCTTCTTTGCCGCCGCCCTCTGGCCGCGCGTGCAGCGCGCCCGCATCGTCATTGCCTGCGCCTGCGGTGCAGCTTTTCTCGCAGCAACTGTGTATGCGGGCAGAGTCTTCTTTCAGGTCTGCAATCCCGAGGACACGGTCGCTTCCACACTCACCGACCTCCGCACCGGCGCCGGCTTTGAAGGCATGTACGAGTACGAGCCTCCCAACACCGACCGCTCCATGATCGCCATGAATCTGCCCGCTGCCTGCCTGGTCGACGACCCCACGCTTGAGCTCGGCAAACAGGATGACGATGGAAATCTGGTCTGGGATGCTTCGCAAAAAACCTGCCAGGCCACATTTCCCGCCGTCACCGGCTGGGAGACCGACCCCGAGCATCTGCGCATCCGCGCCGCCACCACGCAAGCCGGGTTTCTCGTCCTGCGCCTGCTCAGCTTCCCGGCATGGAGCGTGCGCGTCAACGGCGAGCTGATGCGCGACCTGCCCCAGCGCGAAGACGGCCTCCTGGCCGTGCCCGTCCCTGCAGGCGAGGTCAACGTGACCGCCGACTGGGTCATCACTCCCGACGTGATCCTGAGCCGCTGGGTCACGGCTGTAAGCGCGCTGCTGCTCCTGGCCGTCTTCTTCTTCGAGCGGCGAAGAGCATCCTCGCCTCGTCTATCATGAAAGCCATGGCCGTCGACGTAAAATCTCTCATTCAAGAGGGCGCCGAGCTCACCGACCGCGCGCTGGAAGAGCTGCTTCCGAGCGCGGAAACGGTGCCTTCGTCGATCCACGCCGCCATGCGCCACTCCGTCTTTGCCGGCGGCAAGCGGCTGCGGCCGGTGCTCGCCATGCAGGCTGCGGTCGCCATCGCAGGATCTCCTCCAAAAGGAATAGAAAACCTGGGCGCGGCCCTCGAGATGATCCACACCTACTCGCTCATCCACGACGACCTGCCGGCGCTCGACAACGACGACCTGCGCCGCGGCAAGCCCACCTGCCATAAGGCCTTCGGCGAGGCCACGGCCATCCTCGCCGGCGACGCACTGCAGACCCGCGCCTTCGAGGTGCTCGCCGGCCTCGACTGCCCGCCCGCGGCCACAGTGCAGATTATCGGCTTAGTCGCCAACGCCATCGGCACGGTCGAAGGCATGATCGGCGGCCAGGTGCTGGACCTCGAAAGCGAGCAGAAGAAGCCGACGCCGGAATTAGTGGAGGCCATTCACCGCGCCAAAACCGGCGCGCTCATCCGCGTGAGCGTGGT
>JASHTS010000137.1 GCA_030040425.1 Acidobacteriaceae bacterium
TTCGTCTTCTCGGCGTCGGAGGCCTATCTCATCGAGGACGGCAAGGTCACCGCGCCCGTACGCGACGCCACGCTCATCGGCAACGGCCCCGAAGCGCTCAAATACGTGTCCATGGTCGGGAACGATTTGCAGCTCGATGAAGGCATCGGCACCTGCGGCAAAGACGGCCAGAGCGTGCCGGTGGGCGTGGGCATGCCGACGGTCAAGCTGGACAAGATGACGGTGGGCGGCACTGGCCGCTAACACGGCTTCATCGATATATTCCGCAATCGGCTCGCCGCGCAAACAAAATCTCCCCGACATTCTTCCCGCCCCGAACCGCTCCTGTATACTGCGCTCTGCCATCCCCCAAAGCATTCCTGGCCAAATCAAAACTGGAGAAAGATCATGAACAGAAGGTTCTGGACCATGATGACGGGGTTGCTCGGACTCATCGCGCTCGCCCTGTCCGTATTCCCCGCTGCCGCACAAGCTCCTGAAGTGAAGGAAAAGCCGGCGATGTACTCCTACGTCGCCAACTGGCAGATTGCGCGCGCCCATTGGCCCGACGTCGACAAGGTCGTCGCGCCCGTCAACGACGTCTTGCAGAAAGCGCTCGACGACGGCACCCTGGTCGGCTACGGACGAGACCTGACCCTCGTCCACCAACCCGACGTCGAAACCCACGATGTCTGGTGGTCGGCCACATCCATGGCCGGACTCATCAAGACCCTCGACCGCATTCATGCCGCCGCGGACACCACCTCGCCGGTCTTCAACGACGCCAAGCACTGGGACAATGTCTACGTCAGCCACTACTACAACTGGAAGCCCGGCCCCTACAAAGACGCGTACACGCAGGCCAGCGTCTACCGGCTCAAGGACAGCGCACCCGATGACGCGCTCGACAATATCTCCGAGCACCTGGTTGTTCCCGTGCTGGAGAAGCTGCTGGCCGACGGCACCATCATCGAATACGAAATCGACACCATGGCCGTCCACACTTCCGCGCCCGGCGAGTTCATCATCGTCACCCTCACGCCCACTCCGGAGGGTCTCGATGCCGTGCATGCCGCGATTGTTACCGCCGTCAAGGCCCACCCTCTCGGCATCGAAGCCTTCGACGCCGATACCGATTACTCCGCCCATCGCGACGAGCTCTACGAGAGCGAAGGCACTTACAAATAATCGTTCGTCCACAACGCCTTCATGCCCCATCCTTTCCGTCCGCCGCAGCGGACGGGAAGGGGTGGGAGAACTCCTTTGGACAGCCCCGGATCGACCACTCTCTGTAATTCCTTTCTCCTGCACGAAAACCAAATCCCCTCCCCTATCCGCGGTGAACCACTCGGGCAGCCGGCGCAGCCATCTAAGCTTGCGTGTTGCACAAGGGGGAGTGATGCGCGCGCGCACGCCTGGAACGCTTCTTCTTCTGCTGTCCGGATCTCTGGGGCTTTCGCTCACCGCTTGCAATTCTTCGCTGCACGGCGGCACTGAGCCGGCGAGCCCGTCACAGCCGGTTACCAGTTCGTCGAAATCGACGCCGGTGATCACCTGGCCGCAGCCCGCGCCCATAACCAATCCCACGCCGCTCGGCTCCACGCAGCTCGACGCCACGACGAATGTGCCGGGGACCTTTGTCTATTCACCTGCCGCGGGCGCGGTGCTCTCCGCCGGAACGCAGACGCTCTCGACCACCTTCACGCCAACGGATACGACCGACTACAACACGGCCACCGCGACGGTGACGATTACCGTCAATGCCGCGGCGGGCACGACTCCTGCATCCGATTGTTCCGGGCTTTCCATTGATGCCAACCTGGCGGTCAGCGACGCGGGCGATGGTCGAGTTCTTCTTTACCAGTCGCCGTTATGCACAGCCATGAGCGCCAGCGTGGAGTTGGGCCAGTCCGGCTTCAGCGGCGGGTACGCGCCCGGCGACGGCCCCGAGACTGCGAGCCGCCTGGATAACCCGATGGGCTTAAGCCTAGACGCCGGGGGCAATCTCTATGTGGCCGATCCCATCGGCGGCCGTGTGAAGCAATTCGATCCGCCTTTTGCGAACGGAATGGATGCGAGCCTCGAGCTCGGCATGCCCGACTTCACCACCGTCTGGTACAAGAGCCTGGGGAACACCATGGCTCTCTATTGCGGCCAGTACCCCGCCGCCGCGAGTCTCTGCATGCCCGATGGGGTGACGCTGGATGCAGAAGGCGACGTATGGGTCGCCGACACATGGGACGGCCGTGTGGTGGAGTACCAGCCGCCCATCGACATGGCCATGGATGCGAGCCTCGCCCTCGGGCAACCCGACATGAGTGGCACAACCGACTGCGATGGCATTCACAGCGATCTCATCCTCGTCAACGACTTTCAGGGAACTCCCCCCGCCACTGCGTCCGCAACCCAGCTTTGCCAGCCGGCCTCCATCGCCTTCGATGGAAGCGGGGACCTCTGGGTCGCCGATACGCACAACAATCGTGTGCTCGAATTTGAGCCGCCTTTCTCAACCGGCATGGCCGCGACTCTTGAGCTGGGATTTCCCGCCTCGGTGGGCATGAACTCCCCTTCGCCGTTTGTAGGCGGAACTTACAACTCCATGGGAACCACAGCGGCGGATTTCGAATCGCCCACTGCGCTCGCCTTCGACTCCAGCGGCAACCTGTGGGTGGTGGATTCCGGCAACAGCCGCGTGCTCGAGTTCGCGCCGCCCTTTACCAGCGGGATGGCCGCGAGCCTGGTGCTCGGCCAGACGAGTTTCACAGGCTCCGGTACCTCAGGGGAGTCAGCCACGGGGTTAAACCAGCCCATGGGTCTCTCCTTCGACCAGCACGGCGACCTGATCGTCGCCGATATGGGGAACAGCCGGGTTGTAATCTTCGCTCCGCCGTTCACGAACGGCATGAGCGCCTCCGTTGTGCTCGGCCAGCAGAGCCTGACCGCCGGCTGTCCACCTCCGCAGACCACGGGCTGCCCGACCTCGGCCTCCGGTACGTTGCTCAAGGAGCCGGACGGCGTGTTGGCTTACTGAAGGGATCGCGGCGCGCCGCCACTCAAGAGGCATCGCAAGGAACAACGGTTTACGGGCAACGCCGGGCATCCCTCGCCTTCCTGTTCCCGCTCGAGAGTCTCCGCGTTTTGCAATGGGAATCTGCCTCCTCTTCAATCCGCCCGATGCGGCGGCTGCGGAATCGCGTCCTGCTTTAGCGGCATCGCTCGAAACGGCGTTTTGCCGGAGAGGTTGGGCTTTGCTGCTTCCGAAAAGGCAGAATCGAAAGCGGCAAACGCCGCGCAGCCACGCCATCCAATTATGATGGCTGAAGCAACGCGGCGTTGCGCCGATTCCCGCCCGCATGCATGCCCGGGGGAACCATGGGCCCGGGGGAACATGGGATTGAAGATCGCGCCGGAGTCTCGCCTGCCATGGAGCCGGTATTTTCTCTCACGCTGGCGGCGCAGGCGACCCGCGGTTGCCGCTCGAGCCCGGAAGAGGACGAAATTTATATTGCCGCAGCGCGCAAGCGCACGAATGGTATGAGCGCGCGGAAGAGGAGGCGCAATGAAGCGCTATGGCATGGTGATCGGCCTCAAGCCGGAGGCGGAGGAAGAATACAGGAAGTATCACGCTGCGGTGTGGCCGGGAGTGCTCGCTACCATTCACGCGTGCAATATCCGCAATTACTCCATCTTTCTGCATAACCACACGCTCTTCGCCTATTTCGAGTACCTCGGCAGCGACTACGCGGCAGACATGGCGAAGATGGCCGCGGACAAGACCACGCAGGAGTGGTGGGCGATCATGAACCCGATGCAGAGCCCTTTGCCGGACCGCAAGCCCGGCGCCTGGTGGACGGAGACCGAAGAAGTGTTTCACGTGGATTGATGCGCGCTCTCTCCGCGGCAGATGATGAAACCTCCGAGAGGGCCGCTCGCATTCCGGCCGCGCAAGCCTTTAGCCGTAATATTGAAACCCTCTCCAGAATTCTGGCCACGGCTGGCGGATGTCGCGGCACACGTAGATCTCCATGGGTTCGCCAATTGCCAGGTTGACGATCCCGTAAGGATTTGAGACCGGTGCGGCCGCCTGGCAGGACGCAAAGATCCCGTCCAGCGTGCTTTTGTTGAACCCGACGGCGATCACCGTTTGCGGCGGAGGGTCGCCGTAGCCGCGCAGCCAGTTGGAGTTCATCCCGCTGATCGCCTCGTGCAGGCCATAGGCGCGTCCATACAGGTTCACAGCGCCGGCCTCGCCCTCGTCGGCTGCCAGTACGCGCGCGCCGGCCCGTTCCTCGGGAGGAAGGGAATCGCGTACGCGCGCCACGGTGGCCACAAGTTCCGGCCAGCCGATCTCCATGTTGAACGTGCCGTTGTCCGCATCGGCAAAATGCCACCAGGCAGTGCCTACCGGCGCGATGGGAACGGTCACGGCAAAAGTTATCAGCCCGCCAATTGCAAACGAAATCGCTGTCACCCGCATGACGATTCTCTGCGTGCGAACGCTCCCGGCAGCAAGCCAGCTTTCGCCCCAGGCCGCACCGGCGGCCATCAACATGGGGTATGCGGGCGTGAGATAGTACTCGCGGCCTCGCGCGATCACAAAGAGGACCAGCGGGACGGCATACATCCATCCGATCATGCGAAGCGGCTTGCCGGCCTGCGTGGCGAAGAGAAACCACAATCCCGCGCACCACAGCGGAACGGTAACGGGGTTGGTCGCGTTCCATAGCTGCTTGAAAAGAAAGTTGTCGGTCCTGTGCCAGGAGACATCGCGCGCGTGGATGCTCTTC
>JASHTS010000138.1 GCA_030040425.1 Acidobacteriaceae bacterium
GGGAATGTGGAAATCGGTTTCATCGATTTCCACATTTCCGCCGCCTGCTTCGGTCGCCGCTGAAGCTCACGCGGCAGCCTGTTGCTTCTCCGTCCAGCGTTGTTCGTACTCGGCTGGGCTGGAGTAATCAAGCGTTGAGTGCATGCGGCTGCGATCGTACCATCGCAGCCAGGCGAGTACTGCGTCCTTGGCTTCGCGAATTGTGGCGAAGCGCTGTCCATCGAGCCACTCTACCTTCAGCGATCCGAACAGCGTCTCACTGCAGGCGTTGTCCCAGCAGTTGCCCTTGCGACTCATCGAGGCAGTGATGCCATGCCGGTCGAGAAGCCGCGCGAAGTCCTGGCTGGCGTACTGACTGCCGCGATCGCTATGGAACAGCAACGCACCTGGAACGGGACGACGCTGTTGCCAGGCCATCTCGAGTGCATCGATGACCAGGCTGCGCTCCATGTGCGGTTGCAAACTCCAGCCCACCACGCGCCGGCTGAACAAGTCGATGACCACGGCCAGAAACAACCAGCCCTCGTCGGTGGCGATGTAGGTGATGTCGCCTGCCCAGGCCGTGTCCGGACGTGGCGGCGAAAAGTTCCGATCGAGCCGGTTGGGCGCGATCGGAAAATCATGACGGCTGTCAGTCGTAGCCACGCGGAAGCGCCGCTTGCCGCGCGCACGGATGCCGTGCTGCTGCATCAGCCGCTGCACCCGCTGCTTGCCTACGCGCAGGCCTCGCTTGCCAAGCTCACGCCAGATGCGCGGCCAGCCGTAAGCCCCGCGCGTCTCGGCATGCACTGCGCGAATGTGGACCAGCAGAGCTTCGTCCGTCAGGTGACGCCGTCGCGCAATCTGCGCCCGCCGCAGTCGATGTTGGTGATAGCCTGTGGCGCTGACGCCGAGCACGCGGCACTGCACACAGACCGGCCAGACGGAACGATGTCGATCGATAAAGGCGAACCTCACTTCTGGCCCTTTGCAAAGAACGCCGTGGCTTTTCCCAGGATGTCGCGCTCCATCGTCACCCGCGCCAGCTCCGCGCGCAGACGCCGGATCTCCATCTGCTCGGCGCTCAACTCGCCGTTCCTGCCCGAGCCGCGCAGCTTGCCGGCACCATGCGCCTTCACCCAGTTCGCCAACGTCTGCTCCACAATCCCAAGACTGCGTGCTGCCTCTGAAACGCGCTGGCCAGACTCCACCAAACGCACCGCCTCCTGCTTGAACTCAGGCGTGTAGGCTTTCCGCGGTATCCTCACCATCTTCTTCATCCCTTCGCAGTTTATCCACCCTGCTAAGGGGTACGTTTTCAGGGGGCAAGCTCAATGTTTTTCGCGCCCCAGGTCTCTGTATACTCCTTTTGCGCTTCCTCACTACAACCTTCTGAAGCCATCACCGTCGAGGTTCTTCTTAGGGTTTTTGGGATCCGACACTGCGCCACGCGATTTGCGGCGCAGCTGCGTCCGCTTGTGCCAGAGTGCTGGCGGAGAACTTGAGCAGATTCAGTTTCTGCTTGGCCACATTTCAATCCAGACGACGGAGCGGTACTTGGGGAGCAAGCGGCGCACTTGCCGCAATGATCACTCGGCGATTGTGTGTTCATTGAACTTCAAATCGGACGTTCCGGAATATGCCGACGCCAGTTGAGTTCGCGTAGGTGCCCGCTCCAAACAAAAGGCCGCGGTCTTCGACAAACTGGGTATGTCCGCGATATCCGGAGGCTAGCTGGCGTCCATCAATCCAAAGCGCAGCTGCTTGGGTGGAATGATCAAAGCGAAGTTCATACGTGTGTGGATGATCGATATCTCCAACACCCGCGAACTCTATCTTTTGCTCCAACGTGAATTCCGGAGACAACGCTTTCGTTAAGCCAACATAGTACTTGTCTCCCTCCCGCAAGAGCTCGATATCGAAACGGCGCGTTCCAGGGCCAAAGTCAATATTGACGTATGCAGCGCCCTCTTCCAAGGCACAGACGCAGGTCAGCTTCCAATCATGACTAAGAGCGGACGTTTTCTCCGCGGGGCTCAAAGTGCGGTAATAGTTCGCTTGGTCGCTGCTGATGATTTTCAAGCGATTCCAGCCTGGTTTGGCTGGGTTGCGCATTGCGGCAGTCGCATATGGGCCGAGCACATGAAGTCTGAACCCCTCCGCGATCGGATCAAGCGCTCCATCCTTGCTAATCGTGAAAGCCCCGATCTCCGTAGCCGGAGCGTGTGCCGAAGAAATCGGGATGTCGGGCGACCCGAGGAATCGAATCGTTACGAAAAGCAATGTCGACAGAAAGGCAGCGCCCACCGCCGAACGGACCGCCATTCGTCTGTCTGAGTTTAAGCCATTGGCAGCAAACGGCTTATGAGCTGACGTGGTGTTTTCCAGCCCGTCAGGACGCACTTCGGGTTCCTGGTGCGGTTCTTCGGCTTGTGCCAAACCGAGAGCCGGCTGTTGATGAGAAAGAATGTCTACTCGTTCTTGCGCAGCAGGGGATCGTTCACCAGAGGAGAAGCCGTTCCCACCGACAAACGCGATATCCGCGATCAAGCAATATCCGTGGCGGCTAAAGGTCTGCACGAACCGAGGATTCGCCGGGGCGTCTCCCAACGTTGAACGAAGTTTATGGACGGCTTTATTCAGCCGCTGATCGAAGTCCCCATGCTGTTCACCCGGCCAGAGCAGATTGACTAATTCATCTCTTCCGACTAACCGGCCCGGCTGCTCGAGCAGGCGGGCCAAAAGCTTAGCCGGCTTCTGTTCCATTCGCAGCCGGATTCCGTGTTTTCGCAGCTCGAGTGTCTCCAGATCAAACTCAAAGGCCGACCAGAGGGCAAAACGCTCTCCATTCCGGTTGGAGTCCATAGGCGGCACGTCAACCCCGGGGGGAGGGTGGAGTTTATTTTAGCTCCTTTCTTCTTTATTGTCTAGATCTTGCAGGGGAATAAAAAAGGGAGCGACTCGGAACTTGCGAACTCGGGACCAACTCCGACTAGAGTGTGGCAGCCCGATTGTACACACGGGAGGAGGACCAATGGCGTCCGCCCGCAGGCTCTTCGTCACAGTTGTCGCACTCGCTCTCTCGGTACTCTGCGCATGGCCTTCGAGAGCACATGCGCAGGCCTACACGGAGTCGACGCTCTATGTGCCACAGACAGTCGCAGAAGGATACGTCCTCTACGCGCCAGTGATGCAGGCGAGCGACGGAAATCTCTACGGTGTCGCTGCCTACAATGTCGATACAAGCAGCAGCATATTCAACGTCTCTCTGGCTGGCGAGTCTGCGTTGGTCTATAACTTCCCCTTATCCGGGGATTCGGATTTCGCACAAAGCGGACTGACGGAGGGGAGCGATGGGAATCTCTATGGCGTCTTGACCAATGGCGGAACGAGCAGCAGCATCCAGCCATACGGCCTTATTTACCAAATCAGCCTTCCTTCCGGCACCGAGTCGAATTTTTACCCGTTCTGCACGAGTAAGGAAACGAACGGCGACTGCGCCGGTCCGGCATTCCCTGACGGTGCAATGATCGTGGGATCCGACGGAAATCTTTATGGAACAACGATCCAGGGCGGTTCAACCGCCAGCGGCAACTTCGATGGCACCATTTTCAAAATCACGCCATCCGGCGCCCTGACGATTCTCTACAGCTTCTGCAGTCAGGGCGGTACAGCTTGCACTGACGGCATGAACCCAGAGGCGGCTTTGATTCAAGGCCTCGACGGCAACTTTTATGGAACCACGTTTCAGGGCGGAGAGAGTTGCCCTGCGTTGAATCCCAGTGGAACGACACCGGGGTGTGGAACCGTCTTCAAGATCACGCCGCAGGGTGTTTACACGGTGATTCATGCATTTACCGGCGCCAACGACGGAGCGTATCCCATGTCGCAGCTGGTCCAGGCTGCGGACGGAAACTTTTACGGAACGGAATACTT
>JASHTS010000139.1 GCA_030040425.1 Acidobacteriaceae bacterium
CGGATCGCCGATTTCGCTTTCGAATTCCTGCGAGTAATCTTCAGGGAACTCGCTCTGCCGGCGCGGCCGGGCAATGGGCAGATCGACCCGAGGCAGAGGATCTCGGTCGAAGACCTCATCGAAATCGCGATAAGCCTCGGCCATGGAAGTGGCGCAGGTTTGAAAGTCGCCTTCCGTCAGCTTGGCTTCGACGAGGAGAGAGCCGAAGCGCAAGTCGACTTCCGTGCGATCGAAACGGCCGTTCTTGAGCGGCACGCGTGCCTTCCATCCAAACTCCGGCGCTGCACCGGCTTCGACGCCGAGCAGGTTGCGCACTGCGGCTGATTCTGGCACGCCTGGCGTGCAGAACACGTTCATCAGCAGGGCATCGGAGCTCATGGAGGAATCGAGCTCGCGCCACCGCCGCTCGGCTTTAGGAAGGCATTTTGCCGCCTGCGCATGTACTTTTTCGAAACGCCGCATCCACGCTGGATTTTGTCTAATCGCGGCATACGCGCGGTCGAAGAAGTTTCCGTGCCGATCGTTCTCCGGCGCAAACACCACGACCGGCGGGCTGCCGTAACTCTCGACATGCAATCTGCCGCGCGCGTAGCGCCGGCTGCGCACCAGCAACTCGGCTCGTAGCTGGCTCGCGTACCACGCCGATTCAGCAGCCATACCCAAAGCCTACAATGCGCGGATGCGCGCGCCGGCGAGGCGAAGCGACGTGCATCGTCGCGCGAGACGCGGCTCAGGTGAGAACCGGCACGTCGGCCAGTCCGGCTACGCCGAACACGCGCCGGTAGCGCTCCGTTTCCTCGGGCTCGCCGAGCGCTTTCGCGTAATTGTCCGACAGCTTGACCGCGGGCCTGCCATCCACATCGGTCAATTTGCATACGAGGCTCACGGGGTTGAAGCTGTCGCCGCCCTGTGGATTGCAGTTGCGAAAATCGTTGGTCAACAGCGTTCCCCAGCCGGCGCTGAAGCGGATGCGGCGCTCCGGAACCCAGCGGCTGCTGTCGAGGAAATCGCCAGCGGCGCGGAAGTCGTCCGGCGAAGCGCCATTGCGCAGCGTGCCGGCAAAATAGGCGTGCAGTCCCAGGATTTGCTCTACGTCCAATGCATCGGAAGCGATAAGCCGCTTCTGGCGGGGATCGCGCCCACGCCGCTCAAGCCAGGCGATGTATTCGTCGCCTGCAACGTACGCGTCCTTGCTGTCAACGCGCTGGCCAGTCCAGCTCGTCACCCATGGCGGCGCATCGCGCAGGAATTGGGTGGTGCCAAACGTATCGGGAAGGAGAATCAGCAACTCGCCCTGATAACTCTGCTGCCACAACTCGAGCAGGCGATATTGCGCCGTGCGCAACTCCTCGTCGTCGCGCGCCAATGCCGCCATGGCCATGGGCAGCTCGTGGCCATTGGTGCCGATGGCCTCAAGATCGTGCTTGTAGGCAAGGTATGCGTTCGAAGTCCCGGCAAAGTTTTCGCCCAGCGTGTCGCGCATGGCATTCACGACATATTCGTGCCACAGAAAACTGTGCCGCCGGCGGGTTCCGAAATCGCTCACGCTCAAGCCGGGGACTCCCCGCAGACGCTCCAGCTTTTCCCAAAGCCGGGCCTTGGCTCGCGCGTACAAAATGTCCAGCTCGAGTTCTCGCAATTGCTTGAGGCTGGCGCGCGTCTTCAGTTCGCCGATCTCAGAGAGGGCATAAATCTCCCACATCGAGGTCGCGGACCACAGGCCCTGAAACTGCAGATTCAGCTGGCCGTCTTCGACCGAGAGCTCGTAATCGGAGAGCCGGAAGTCATGATCCAGCCATTCCAGGAACGCCGGCTCGAAGATTCCGCGGCGTCCGTAAAACGAATTGCCGGCGAGCCAGATCAGCTCCGATCTGCTAAAACGCAAATTCCTGGCATGCTCGAGTTGCTCGCGCAGCTGCTCGATATCGACCACTTCGCCCAGCCGCGCTCCCGATGTGCGATTGATAAGCCTGAAGGTCGCGTGAACACGCGGAAAATTCTTCCAGATAAACTGCAGCATCAGCAGCTTGTAGAAATCTGTATCCAGAAGCGAGCGCGTGATGGGATCGAGTTCCCAGTTATGGTCGTGCGCGCGCCTTGCCAGGTCGATGATCACGGTGTCTTCAATTTACTTGAAGACCCGGATGCTCTGGAAGCAGGCACATGGGCTGAGTGCGGGTGTAGGCCCACAACTTGCCGCGCTCAATCGGGGCTTTCCTCGATGAGGCGAATGGGGCCGAATACTCCGGAAGGGATGGGGCGAAGATTCTCCATATCCTGCGGCGAGAAGCGCTGGCCGAACTTTGCCCAGAGCGCCGTGTAATTGTGCGGCGGCTGACCCGCAAGCTCATTGATGGCTGTGTTGAAAACCCGCACTTCGGCGTGATTGTCTCCGCCGCGGATGAATTGCGTAATATCGATGCGATACGGTGGATGCCAGAGCGATCCTGCGCGACGGCCATTCACATACACGATCGCCGCTTCTCGAACCGGCGGATCGAGCAGCGCGTGCATGCCGCTGGCACCCGGAGGCCGGTTGTCGGCAATGGGCGTGCCCTGGCCGAAGTCAAGGAAAAAGCGTGCTGCCTTTGCGGGGGCGTGGGGAAGGGAAAAATCCCGCGTGTAGCTGGCCTCGCCGGAGTAGTACTGCTTGCCGGGGATATCTGTCCACGACGCCAGGCTGGCCATGTGTATGGGCGAGGGCGCGCCGAAGAATCGAATCGACCAGTCGGTGCTGAGATCGGCGATCACTTCCTCATGCCCGGGCCCTTGTGTAATTGAAGCCGCGGGTTCGGCCTGATCGGCGAGCACAAAAATCCGCGATTCATAAGGCGCAAGCGCGAGAGGAATCTTATCCCCGCGAAGATGATGAGCAGAATACAGCACGCGGGTTGAATCGGGATCCCATGCTTCTACGGACGAATGAGCCGATCGGAAAACGACGGCGCCGTCGATGGGTTTGTTTCCCGTGTTGGCCAGGAGATAGATGTCGGCGCTGTTGAGCCTGCGATGAACAAAGCCAAGTCCTTCGGTCGTGCCCCTCGCGTCCACGTCGGGAGGTAAAGCGCGGTGAAGTGCGTCCGCAAGCTCGCTCACCGAGCCGATGAAGACGCCTCGATGTGCTTCGTCTGCAAAAAGCTTCTTTGAGAGCGCGGCGATTGCGGGCGTGTCCTTCTGCTCGAGCAAACCGGGCGCAAGCGAGGGCAGCTTTCCGATAGCGATCACGTGGCCCGTAGCCGCATAGGCGGCGATCTTGCGGTACGTCGCCAGCGGAATCCGGTCTGTGGGCGGAAGAATCAGAATCGGATAAGGGATCGTCCCCAATTTGTCGATGGTGGCGGCGTCGATGTAGTCCACGTTGTAGCCGGCATCGAGGATCGCTCCCATCAGTTTCGGTGTGATGTGTTTGGGCATTTCCGCGGTCACGGAGACATGGCCGGGTGAAAAGGCGGCTTGCGCATCGTCCTCGGGAAGAAGAAGGGCAACATCGTTGGCGGGCTGGCCCTGGCGCAGCAGCCAGCTTACCCGCTGCAGGTAGCGCATGACGTCCGGCATCACCGGGAACCACGGATTGTGAGCGTTGAGCACCGCGGCCGCGTAGAATGCCCAACCGGGATTTCCCGCCGCCGGAGGAGAATAAGGAAATCCGTGGCCGACGAATTGATTGATGCCGATCAAGAACATGCGGTCGGCCTCAGCCTTCATGTCGAGCGGAGTGGCGCGGAACGCGGGAGAATGAAGCCACGTCCAGGTCTCCGCCGAAGTGACGCTTCGGTTGTAGAGATGGCTGGCCGAGGCGGCCCAGCGCGCGTAAGAGAATGCGCGCCACTGCGGCCCTTCGCCTTCAGGCAGGTTGGGAACGGCTTCGTCGGCCAGGGTGACGGCCGGGTCGCCATAGGTCTGGGAGCGGAACAGCGTTCCATGCGTTTCGGCGAAGTGGGTGAGCGGTGCGAGATAGTTTTCCCGGATCAGGTCAGAGAGGGTTTCGCCCCAGTCATGGCGGACCGCCGCGGCTTCCGGCGTGCCGCCGGCGAGCAGCTCGGGAAGATGGGGAATGAGATCGTAGCCGCGCCGTTTCCTGAACTCCGCGGGAAGATTGGGTGTCCAGTCGGAGCCCACGACTTCCAGCGAATCGGAAAAGACGGAATAGGGAGGCTGGGCGCCGAATGCATCGACGAGAGGCGTGGCCACATCCTTCAGGTGCTCGTTGATGGCGGCACGCGAAAAGTGGTCGAGCACATAGCCCTCGGCGCCGAAGGCCGCGCGCTTGACCATTTGCCGCGTGTGGCTGGAGATGAAGTAGAGTGCGGTCGAGCCGTCGCCTGCGTCCGGTAGGGGTCCGGCGGGATCGAACTGTTTCGCCGAGGCAGGATCGAAGGAATCTTTTGTTCCTGAAACCAGGAAGCCGGCAATCATCTTGTCGCCCTCCTCCAATGGCGGCGGCGTTGCTCTTCCATTGTGAACAGGGACGGCGATCACTTTGAGGCAGCCGGCTGCGAGGGCGAGCGTGGTGGTGGGGCCGCCGTAGGGCCAGCCGCTGCCCAGGGTCATGCTCACGCGGAGTCCCAGGTCATGCGCCTTTGCATTGACGAAGCTCACATCGTTGAGGAACTCAGGCGACAGGTAGCGCAGGTTGACGATGCCTTTTGCGGGATCGTCGAGCATGAGCGGATAGACAGGTTGAATTTCCACACCGCCCATGTCCGCATCGCGCATCGTCTCCAGTTCTTTTCCGAGCTCCGGCTTCACCACCGCGGGACCGAACCACCACCAGCGCATCATCGCCCTGGCATCGTCCGGCGGATCGAGAAATCCATGGCGCAGAGCTTCAAGCGGACTTTGCGCAAAGAGAAATTGCGAAGACAAAATGAAAAGCGCGAGCGTGCAGCCAGGGCGCGGAAGAGAGCGAGGGAAAAGAGACATGATAGAGCTCCTCGAGGGGAAGGACGATCGAGGTCGAAGGCGGCCGGAGCGCGATTGGACGATCAGAAAGTGCGATGCAATCCAATCGCCGAGCGCCGAGGCGCGCCTACTCGTAGCTTAGCTCGAGCACATTCATCGAATAGGGCCTGAAGGTCTCGGTGAATCGCGGCCCGGCAACCGCAATCGTATCCTTCACCGGGATGATGGAGCGCGGATTCGTAATGCTATTGGTGGCATTGGGCGTTTTGCCGCTCAGAGTGGTGAGTTTCGCCTGCGGCGCAACCTTGCCCGCGCCAGTAAGGATGATGGTAAGCTGCCGCGGGTCGGAAGTTGCATTGACCAGCTTGATGTAGAGCCGGTGGCGGGCTTCGTCGCGCGTCACGGAAGTATAGATGCGGGTCGCGGTTCCAGTGAGTTTTGCGGGTATGATTTCGGTTCCGAGATTCGAGGCGAACATCACCTGGGCCCAGTAGCTGGGCGAGCCATAGCTTGAGAGCGCATCGTAGCCGATCAGGTCCGGAGCCCACTGCATCGCGCCGGGATTCACGTTTGTGAACAGGGGCGCATAACTGGCCATAATGATGAGATCGCTGTTGCGCTCGAGACCGGTCATCCATGCCGCGTCAGCCAGGGCCGCTTGAAGGTTCGGTGTAGGATCGCCTTCGCGCGTGGCCCACTCGCCCACAAAGATCTTCGGCCCTGTCCGGGGGTGGTCGTCATAGTAGTTGCTGCGCTTGAAGGATTCCTCTGCAGACATGTAAAAGTGTTCGTCGAGCACGTCCGGCGTCACGCTCTTGACGGGCGCCGTGGCAATCAGTTGCAAACTGGGATAGCGATCTTTGATGGCGTGGTAGAACTGGGCGAATCTGCCGTCGTAGGAGCCGGAGCGGTCGAACCAGTCTTCATTGCCGACCTCCACGTAGCGCAGCGGGAACGGAGCGGGATGGCCGTCTTTCGCGCGCTCGGCGCCCCACGTCGTATCGGCGCTGCCCGTTACATACTCGATTTCGTCGAGCGCATCCTGCACATACGGTTCGAGCGCGGCGCCCGGATCCGCATGCTCCTGCATCAGTGAGTATCCTGCGTAGACCGCGAGGACAGGTTCGATCTTCAGGTCTTCGCACCACTCGAGATACTCGAGCAATCCCATGCCGTCCGAGGAACGATAACCCCAGGGGCTCGGATGGGTGGGCCGGTCAACCCACGGTCCGATGGTCTTCTTCCAGTTGAAGCGAGTCGCAATGTGATCGCCCTCAAGATAATTGCCGCCCGGCAGGCGCAGAAATTTCGGATGCATCGCGGCGAGCAGCTCCATGATGTCAACCCGGTTACCGTGCTCGCGGCCGTCATAGGTGGGCGGAAAGAGCGAGATGAGATTGAACCAGACGGTCGCGGGCCGGGGAATCGTAAGAATCAGATGATTGTTCGTGGAGACCGGTTGAGCCCCCGTCTGAAGTGTGTAGGTAAACTCCTTCCACTCGCCGGAGAGGCCGGTGACGGTGGTCTTCGCCGCGATGATCCCGGTGGCGTCGTTCTGCAGGCTGACGGTCACCGGCACGTCGCCGGCATCGGTTTTGGCCCAGAACGATCCGCTGTACGTGGTGCGCGGCCGGACGGCAATGCCCCAGTAGCCGCCGTTCTCCACGCCGGCAGGCGCAGCCTCGGTGGCCGCGGTCACACTGACTTTCATGCTCCGCGGCAAGGCAGCGCTCGGCCCGGTGGTTTCGTCCACGGAAACCTCTACGGCGGAATTGCCGCGCGCCACCATCGGCCAATGAACCAAGGAACCGAATCCGCGCCCGATGGCGCGATCGCGCACCAGCTCGGCATAAATGCCGCCATCATAGGAGTGATTGATCTCTTCGGTCATCAGCCCGTAGAGCATCGGGCTCACCTTGGCGGTAGGATGACTCGCATCGATCGTGAGCGTAGGCGGAAGAGAAGGCGACTGCGCCGGAAGATGGAGCGCCAGGGCGAGTACTCCGGAGAGGGCGAGTGCAAGAGATCGAGTTTTCATCCCCCGCCATACTATCCGGTCCCGGCGGCGGAGACAATGAAGTAAACGCTTTCTCATAGGCGCTGCATTTGCCCCGATTCCTTCGGCATCATCCCGGTTGCGGGCTCACTCAACCTTGCGCTCGATCTGAGCGGCAGTTGCATCGAGCAGGGCTTCCGGCAGTTCCGGCATGGCTCCCGATTGCGACGCCATCCACGCGCCCCAGCGATTCCCGGCCTCGTTCAGCGTGGCAAGATCGGCTCCGCCCAGCAGGTAATGAACGATGCCTGCGGTAAATGCATCCCCGGCTCCCACCGCGTCGGCAACTGTCACCTGAAATCCCGGATGCTCATTCCATTCCTCGCGCGCAACCAGCAGGCTGCCTTGGCTGCCGCGCGTGATGACAACCAGCGCAAGACCGGAAAACTCTTCGAGCAGCGCATGGGCGGCCGTCAGCAAACGCCGTTTGTCTGCCTGCAATCCGCTCTGCGCGAGTGTCTCCTTCGCCCCCAGGCCCAGCAGGCTGAGTACCAGCAAAACCTCCTCTTCGCTCATTTTGAGTACGGTTGCCAGCGCGAGCGATTCCCGGATCACGCCGGCTGAGTAGAACGGTGCGCGCAGATTCACATCGAGAACGCGCAGGCAGGTTGAAGAGGTTCTGGCAAGGAGGGTCTGGATCGTCTGCCGCGAGACCGCATTTCTCTGTGCCAAGGTTCCGAAGCAGATGGCGTCGGCCTGCTCAACCAGGCGAATCCAATCATCCGAAAGCTCCAGATAATCCCACGCAGCCTGTTCGTGGATGGTGTACTGCGGCTGCCCCGAGGAAAAACTTACGGAGGTGTGGCCGGTGGAATGCTTGCGGTCGAATTGAAGAAATCCCGTGTCGGCCGGTGTGGCGTGCAATTTCTCCATCGCCTGACCGCCGAGATCGTCGTAGCCCATGCGGCTGAGAATAACCGCATGGTTGCGCAAGCGTGCGGACATCACGGCGAAATTGGCCGGCGCGCCGCCGAGACGCGGACCTTCGGGGAGAAAATCCCAAAGCAGCTCGCCGACGCCGAGGAGCAGATATCGGTTCTTCATCTTCGCTCTCCGCCGGAATCTCGGCTGCGATCCTTGCTCTCCGGATGGGAGCGCTCGTTTGCTCCCGCCCAGCGGTAGATGGAGCAATCCTCCCACGCCATCGCGGCATAGGCGGCATCCGGCTGGTTGCCCAGAATCTTGCGCTCCGCCGCTGTATCCGCTTGCGAGCGCCGCACCTCTCCGTGGAACAACCGCGTGAATCCCGCCTGCTGCCGCAGCACATTCTCCTGCTCGTTGTTCACATACAGGATGTCCAGCGTGCCGGAGCGTTCGCCCAGCGTGGCGGCCCAGTTGCGCAGGATGCGGCGCAGCACCGGTGCTGCGAAGGGATTGAAGAGAAAGACCACGCACTTCCCCGAGGGCAGATCGAAAGTTGCGGCATCGCGGCAAAACATGCGCATGGGTGCGCGCGCCCGGCCCGCGGCACGCCAGCGCGCGAGGTTCCGGCTGCCGATGCGCGCCAGCATTGGATTCAGTTCCACGCCCAACACGGCGCGAAAGGGGAACTCCGAGGCCAGCAGCATTGCGCGCCCCATGCCGGCGCCCAGGTCGATAAATGTAAACTCGTCGATAGGCGCCAGCGGCCTGCACCTTCGCCAGCGCACAAGCATCCCGCGAAACACCGAAGGAGCCACCGCGTAGTAAGCCGTGGCATGCCGATCGTTGCGCTGCCCGGTGCTCAAGTTTCGACCCGCAACCAGCCCGCTGGTGCGAACATCGAATTCTAGGTCGAAGGGATGCCGGACCAGGCCATCTCTCACCGCGAGACCCTTCAGGGAGCGGCGCTTCGTTTCTCTCTTGGCTGCGGATGGCCGATTTTTGAGTTGGTTCTCCTGGGTCACGCTTGAACCTTAGCACAGTGTGCGTGAAGCAGTGGTCGGGTGCGCGTCGCGGGCACTTTCTTTCACTGGTAGTTGCCGATGAGCACGAAGGGCGCCCAATAAAAGGGATGCGAAAAATCGTGCGGATGCGGCGTGGACTGCGGATTCTCCTCGGCCTCAAGGCCGCGGCCCGTAGGGACTTGAGCGGCGCCGGACGTTCCGCGCAGAAACGCAAGCTGCGCCTGCCGCAGCGCCTCGGCTTTTCCGGCATCCGGATTCTTTACCCAGCGCGCATAAAAGTCGCTCATGATGCGGCTGGTACTCAGATCGTTGACGTCCCACAAAGTGGCCAGAACCGCTTCCGCATCTTTCTCCTGCGCGACCATGCCCAGGCTGTCCATCTCCAGGCCGTCGCTGGCCGCGTCGCCCTTCGCCGTGCTGCAGGCGGAAAGCGTCAGCAGGCGGGTTCCATGAAAGGTGATGGTTGAGTCCTCAAGCTTCGAGAGGGTCAACGGGAATCCCTGCGGAACGCCGGCGTCTTCGCCTGCGAGCATCAGGTAGGGTTCCGTATCGCCTCCAGTCTCAAGAACGAAATGGCTGGCGATATGCACAACCGGAAAGCCGGGGGCCGAGTCGAGTTCGGTCCTGAGGGCCGAATACGTGAAACGCTCATCCGGCAGGAGCAGACCCTCGAGAGGTCCGTGCGAGGCAGGGAAGGAGGGATCGTGCGCCACCGCTTCCAGCTCCGGCATCACCCCCGGCAGGGCCGGCAAACCTCCGTAGCTTTTCGATAATCCCATGGCCAGCACGCGGAGATCGGGCTTGTCCTGGCCGGATTGGGTCATGTGGCCGTAGCTCTCCGGGGTAAACAGAACGTTGTTGAAACGCTCGACCATGTATTGACGGCCATCGTAGAGCGCGGCCATGGGCAGGTAGCGCAGAACGCCGTCGAGCGACCAGAGCAGCGTAGGAACGCGGCCGCTCGTGCCCGGCTCGCGCTCCAGCGCCGCCAACTCTGCGGCGAAAGGGGCGACGACCATGGCATACAACTCGGCCAGGTGTGGTCTGGGATCGGAATCGGGTGAGCGCAGGTCGTTGCGCACCTCGAGCACTTTGTCTCGCAGCGCAGCCGGCGTGGCCGTGAGCTCATATCGCCGGCGCGCCGGCGCGGTGACCACGATCGCATAAGCGTGATCCGGGCCGAGGAGCAGGCGGATGCCCATCACCCGCGGGCCCAGCTCGGCAAGCGTATTCTGCAGGCGGCTGACGTCGGATTTCTCCTCGCTCAGCAGGCGATTTGCATTCTCCGTTCCTGCAGACTGCGCCAGCTGGGGAAAGATGGTCTTGCGGAAAAAATCGGCCACTTCGCTGTTCTGCGTTTCGATCTTCGCTTCGAGCGTCTTCAAGCGCGCGTCTTCTTCCGCGGTGCGGCCCGTCTTTGCCTCCAGCGCGGCGTACTCCGCGCTCAGGTCGGCGAGCGCGGCCGCGCTGTCTTCTGCGGATGCAAGCTGGCCTTCAGCCTTCTGTTGATTGTCGGCCAGCTTCAAAGACTGCGCCGTTGCAGAGTTTTCCCCCGCGCCGCGAACCACCTCTTTCAGCTCCTGCTCCTTGAGCAGATCGAGAACCTGTTCGGCTTCGCCCAGCCGATCCTGTTCGACCAGAAGCTCGGCCAGCATCCGGTAGGTCGACGATTTGGATTGCACGAAGCCGGCTTGCAACTCCTTATCCAGGCCGCCGATGTTGCGCCGAATCTGCTGGTACGCATTCACGGCATCCAGACCGAAGAGAATCGCCTGCTGCGGCAGATGATTGCTGCGGAATCCGTACATCAGCGCCGCTTCAATGTTGCCTTCCATCTCCGGATCGCCCGCGGCTTTGACCAGCGACACGGCCGCAAGGTCGCTCACCAGCGCCTTGTCTGACTGCCCAAGCTGAAACCACGCCCTTCCGATCATCGTGAGCGCCAATGCCTGGCCGCGCCGGTCTTCCACTTCGCGCCAGATGGGCAGCGCGGCAATGTCGGCGTCCATGGCTTTCTGCGCTTCGCCCAGCTCCGAGTTGTTCCAGCCGATATTGGTGAGCGTCATCGCCTCGCCGCGGCGGTTGCCTGTCTCGCGCCAGATGACCAGCGCCTGGGCGAAGAAGTCGAGGGCCTTGCGCGTCTGGCCCATGTACGCGTAGGCGCTGCCGATGTCGTTCAGCGCCAGCGCCTCGCCGTTGCGGTTGCCCACTTCGCGCCAGATGGCGAGAGCCTGGTTGTAGTCATCGAGCGCCATGGACTGCTGGCCCAGGTCGCGGTAGAGCCGGCCCAGGTTATTCAGGGTCAGCCCCTCGCCCTGGCGGTTGCCGATGGCGCGCCACAGTGCGAGTGCGCGATTGAAAGACTCGAGCGCATCCTGTTTCCGGCCCAAATCCTCATAGGCACCGCCCAGGTTGTTCAACGACAGCGCCTCGCCTCCCTGCTCGCCCACTGCGCGCCAGAGGGGCAGCGCCTGGTTGAAGTAAGAGAGCGCTTCCTCGCCGTGCCCCATGTCGGTATACGTCTTGCCGAGGTTGTCGAGCGTGCTTGCTTCGCCCGCGCGATTGTTCACCTCGCGCCAAATGGGTAAGGCCTGATTGAGAAGATCGAGCGCCTTCTCCCGCTGGCCGAGATTGTTGTAGGCGCGGCCCATCAGGTTCAGCGTGGTTGCCTCGCCCAGACGGCTGCCGAGTACGCGCCACGCCGGCAACGCCTGGTTCAGGAGATCGAGCGCCTTCTGCTCGTCGCCAAGGTCGGTGTAGATGCGGCCCATCAGGTTCTGCGTGAAGGCCACGCCTGCCTGGCTCCCCGCCGCCTGCTCGATCTCAAGCGCCTGGTTGCAGTCCTCCAGCGCCTTCTGCGGCCTTCCGATCTGGCGGTAAAGATTGGCCAGGGTGTTCAGCTCGACGGCTTGAGAATGCGCGTCCTGCGATGCGCGTGCGCCGGCCAGCTTTTCTTCATGCTGGTCGATCTGCTGTTGCAGGGGCCCGCTCTGCGCCAGGGCCCAAGCGGGGGCGAACGCCAGGCCGGCAGCTATTGCTGCCGCGGACAGGGTTCTTCCCGCGCCCGTGAAGAAGCGGGCTGAACGCGCGGAGAATGCAAAGGTGCGCATCATGGTTCGAGGGGGAAGCAATAGTATTCTAGCCGTGCGGGAACCATCTTGAATGGCTGCGCCCTGCGCGGTGGAGCAAGCATTGCCTCAATTCCTGGTCACTGGAGCGGCGGGTTTCATCGGCCGCTCGATCGCCGCGGCGCTCCTTAAGCGCGGCCACTCGGTGCGCGGCATCGACAACTTCATCGCGGGCAAGCCGGCCAATCTCACGGGACTCGAGGAGATGGAGTTCCTGGAAGGCGATCTGCGCATCCCGGAAGACTGCGCGCGCGCCTGCTCTGGCGTGGAGATCGTCTTTCACGAGGCCGCGTTGGCCTCGGTTCCGCGTTCCGTGGCCGCGCCTGCCGAGACCAACGAGAACTGTGTCAATGCCACCTTAAACCTGCTGGTGGCCGCACGCGACGCCCAGGTGCGCCGGGTGATCTATGCGGGTTCGTCGTCGGTTTATGGCGACGCGCCTGCCTTGCCCAAGCACGAGGAGATGCTGCCCAATCCCATCAGCCCCTACGCCGTGGCCAAGCTCGCGGGCGAACATTACGTGCGCGCCTTCACGCGCGTTTACGGGCTGGAAACCGTAGTCCTGCGCTACTTCAATGTCTTCGGGCCTTACCAGGACCCCACTTCGCAATACTCCGGCGTGCTGGCCATCTTTTGCCGGCGGATGCTCGCCGGCCAACAGCCCACCATCTATGGCGATGGCGAACAGAGCCGGGATTTTACCTTTATCGAGAACGTCGTCCATGGCAACCTGCTGGCCGCCGCCGCGCCGGCGGAAAAGGTTTCGGGACAGATGATGAACCTGGCCACGGGCAAGAGCATTTCCCTGAACGAAACATTCGCGATCCTGCGGGAACTGACCGGATACAAGGGCGAGCCACAGTACGCCCCGGCGCGCGCCGGCGATATCCGCGATTCGCTCGCTGACATTCGCCGCGCCGAAGCGCTTCTGGGCTACCGGCCGCAGGTGGATTTTCGCGAAGGCTTGCGGCGCACAGTGGAGTGGTACCGGATGAGCGGCCTGGCGTAGCCCAGGAATTTCTCATTTATTGAAGAATTTTCCAGAGACAGTTTTCCTGTTTGTGATGTATAAGACTGGAAACCCCCTCGCAAAGACAAAACTGCCGGGAATCCCCCTCTCGAGCGATTTCGGAGTCAGGGTGACCGTCTCCTGCATTGGGCAGGGTGGCTTTTTCTTAAGAAAAAAAGCCACTCGATGGAGGCGGCTTCTGCATAGGGTAACCCTGAAATCGCTGTTGCATGGCGATGCCGTCCTGTCTTGAATACAGGCTGCGAGGGGCTTTGGGACCGAGGTACCCGGCTTTGCCTGACGATGCTCGAAATCGGCAGGATCCGCCCAACGAACCCAGCATCCCCTCTGAGTACGCGGCCGACCTTCAGCAGCCCGCACTTCGCGGTGCGCTCCACGCAATCGTGCGCGATGGCCGGCTCCCAGGCTGGCTTCCCGCCGGAACACTTGGGAGGGCTTGAAATGGCCGCCACAGCATCGATTCCCCGGCCCGCGCGCTACCTGCTTCGCTTCGACGACCTCTGTCCCACCGTCTCCCGCGAGCGATGGCGGCAATGCCGCGCCCTGGTGGACGAGTTCCGCATTCGGCCCATCCTGGCCGTGGTCCCCGGCAACCTGGATTGCGACTTGAAGGTTTCACCCGCCGATGCGCGGTTCTGGCAGGAATTGCGGGCCATGGAGAAGACCGGCGCCACCATTGGATTGCACGGATATCGGCATCTGCGTCAAAGCCGCGGGCGCAGCTTCGTTCCGCTGCAGGCTTTCTCGGAGTTCGCCGGCGTGCCTGGCCATTGGCAGCGCACTTGGATCGCCGAGGGCCTGGAGATCCTGCGTAAAGAGGGGCTGAATCCCAGGATCTGGGTCGCGCCTCACCATGGATTCGACGGAAACACCCTGCGCGCCCTGAAGGCTGAAAGCATTCACCTGCTGTCCGACGGCTTCGCGCGCGTCCCTTTCGTGCGCGGAGGCCTCATCTGGATTCCGCAGCAGCTCTGGGGCCCGCTGGAGAAGTCGGAGGGCCTGTGGACCATCTGCATTCATCCCAATATTACCGGCCCGGCGCAAATCGAGGCGCTGCGCCTGTTCCTCCGCGATCACGCCAGCCAGTTCACCTCTGTCGATTCCGTGATGGCCGAGTTTCCCCTGGGCGCGCTTACCCTGGCGGAGCGGGTCCACGCGCACATGGCGCTCGGTCGCATCCTCATGGCGCGCATCAAAAAGCGCTTTACGGTCCGCTGACCGAAGCACAACCGGAGCGGGCCACACTGGAGCGCTGAACCGCGGGCTCGCGCGAATGCCGGTTCAGCAACGTGCCGTAAAGCTGCTCCCAGCGGTCGAACGAAGATTCAAGGCTGAACTGCTCCAGAATGCGCTGCCGTGCGCACGCGCCCATCCGCCGGCGTTCTTCGGGCGGAGTCCGCATCATGGCCGTCATGGCCCATGCCAGCGCCGAGGCGTCCGCCGGCGGAACGAGTGTGCCGGTTTCTCCGTCCAGAACAATCTCGCGGCTCCCGGGAACATCCGTAGCCACCACCGGGAGCGCGCAGGCTGCGGCCTCGAGCAGCGCCATCGGCAGTCCCTCCCACCGCGAGGAGAGCACAAAACCATCCGCAGCCTGAAACCATCGCTTGACATTCGGCTCAAAGCCGAGGAACTTCACTCGCTCGTGGAGTCCAAGATGAGAGGAAAGACGAGCCAGATTGTTCAGAAGCGGTCCGCTGCCGGCAATCACGAGCCGGGCCGGCGGAGGCACGGCCACCATCGCCCTGAGCAGCGTGGGGTAATCCTTCACCATCTCCAGCCGTCCCACGGCCAGCCACACAAACTCATCCTGCAATCCCATTTCCTTGCGCACACTCGCGCGCACCTGCGCGTCGGGCAGCCATTCCTCCGCGTCCACGCCGTTGGGCAAGACAGTCAAGGCTGCGCTGCGCACAAGCCGCCGAGAGAGATGGGAATCTGCAACCGAACGGCTCACCGCCGTCACCTGGTCCGGCAGAGAGCGGCTGAGCCGGTAGCTCATGCGCCTGCCGGGTCCCCCCGTCGACGAGCTGTGCAGCGTGTCCAGGACCACCGGCGCCGGCGCAAACAGGCGCGACCAGCGAACCAGCCACGTGGCCTGAGGCAGGTGGGCATGCACGACGTTTGGCTTACTGCGGCGGAGCCACCCGATGAACCGCGTCCATCCCCGGGGATCGGCCAGCCCTTTGCGCATGCCCAGGCTGAAAAATTCTACCCCTGCGGTGCGCAATTCGACGGCCGCCGCGCCGCCGGTACCCTCGAGAGCCACAACGGTCAGCCGCCATCCCCGCCGGCGCAGCCCGACGGCGAGAAGCATCGCCTGCCGTTCCGCTCCGCCGATCCGATCGAGCGTGGGAATCACCATCGCCGCGTGGAGCGCATTTATCTGCGCGCAGCTCGAATCGATCAGCTCTTCAAAGGCCGCAATGGCCGACTCGAAGACCAGCGCACTGCCGGGCGGCGCGCTGGCCGGCTCGGGCCGCTCGCCCGGCGCACTCTCGCCCGCGGATTGCGGCGATTCAGCCTCGCCGCTCGCGGCGCCCGGCTTCCTCCGGCGCCGCAACCGATTCCATGCATGGCGGGGGAAAGAAAACGCGACAAACAACGCCGCGAGCGCGGTACCCAGGCAACGATAGAACACAGATCCTCCAACGAATGCAATCGCCTTCGTACCGGGTCAGGCGCCGCAACCGCATGGAGGGAACATGCTCATTGAACGAATCACTCGATGGCCCGTTTGGCGAAAGACAGCCGAGCAGCGCAGGCGAATGTGTCTCAACTCCGCACTGCGTTCTTGGTGCGCAAATCATGGGCGAACCCGGAGCTGCGGGTATGTCGCTCAAAGATGGTCGGAACAGTACCCCAAGGGAAACATCTTTCGCGGAAGAATGTCAAGGGGGCAACGGCGTTGTGGAAATGATTTTCTTGGAACTGGTCAGCTCTTGCCGGGCTTGGCCGTTTATGCCAAATCAGCCCACCCAACTCCCCGGCAAGCAGCGCGATCAGGATTCCGGATAGACTTCGGAGGCTCCCGCCGAAGCGAACGAGCGATGAAAGCGCCGGCCCGCGCTGAGATCGTCGAGCGCCTTCAGTAGAGCGGACGCTAGCGACGCTGCCGAGATATCCGGCGTGAGCCAGGCCTTTTGCCGATTGCGCAGCAGTTCGACAACACCTCCCGATGCCGGCGTGGCCACAATCGGCAGCCCGCCTGCCGCCGCCTCAAGAAGCGCATTCGGCATGCCTTCGAAGCGGGATGAAAGCACAAACAGGGATGCCCCGGCATAGAAGATGTATGGCCGCTCCACATAACCGGGAAGCTGGACCGCTCTCTCCAGGCCGAGTGAGCGGCACTGCCCTCTCAAGGCGGCTTCTTCCGGTCCGGCGCCGGCAATGATTAAGTCGGCGCGGGGAAAGCGCTCCCGCACGGTCACCAGCGCCTCGAGCAGAAGATCGAATCCCTTTTCGCGCGCCAGCCGGCCCACAGCGAGCAGATGGGGTCCGGGACCCAGCCAGCAGGCCATCGCCTGCCCCGAAGCGCGCCCGGAAGCGCGGATGGCCTCGAGGTCCACCGGATTGGGCAGCACCACGATGCGCTCCCTCGCAAGGGGCAGTTCTCTCGCCAGATCGTCTGCCATGGCGCGCGATTGGCAGATGATGTGGTCGGCGCGGCGATAGAGATACCGGTATAGAAGCGGGGTGTACCAGGGTACGTCGCCAAACGCCAGAACCGACGAAACGGTTGCATCCTGGCGTACCAGAACGCGCGTCTTCCGCGGGAAAAGCGGGCGAAGCAGGAGCACCAGGAAGTTGAGATGAGCTGCGCCGGAAAGGATCACGTCGGGCTTGATCCGGCGGATGAGACGGATTAGCGGGATCGCCGCGGTTCGAACTCTGCGCGCACCCAGCATATGGACTGTGACCGGCGGCGGCAGGTCGCTGAAGTCGCGACTCACCTGCGTAACCAAACCCAGGTGAACATCGTATTTCTGTTTGGACAAACCTCCCGCGACCAGAGCGGCAACTCGTTCTGCGCCGCCTCCGCCCAAATGGGGGATAACTACCAGGACGCGAAGACTCTGGCCCATGTCTTACCAGTCGTGATGAGAGTGTTGAGAAGTGAATATATGCCGATCTTCATTAAAAATCACACAAATTTTTATTCAGAAGTGCTAGAGTTCCCCTCAATACTCCCAA
>JASHTS010000140.1 GCA_030040425.1 Acidobacteriaceae bacterium
CGGTTTCGACGACATTAAAGCGGCCGCCTACACGTTGCCGCGCCTGACCACCATCAATCAGCCGCTCGAAGAGATCGGCCGGGTAGCAACGCAAAGCTTGCTGAACCGCATTCACAACACCGTCCCGCCACGCGATGAAATCACGGTTGAGCCCGAACTCGTCATCCGCGAATCCACGGGGCCGGTGAAGAACTGACATGTAGCGCGAATGCGCAGATCTCCACAGGTGAGCAACGCCCGCCGATTACCTCCACTTAATTCACACGGCGGGATTCCGCCAGACCTTCCGGTGGGTCTCTTCATAACGCGAAACGATCTCGTCTCCAAGCGCGTGCCTGCCGTCGCGCACGATCAGCCGGCCGTTGACGGCTACATCGCGGATGGCCGTGCGATTCAGGCCGAAGACAACAAGCGACAAGAGATCCTCGATCGAGTGGCCGGCAATGGAAGGATCGCGAAGGTCAATGGTGAAGAAATCGGCAAAGGAACCTGCAGACAGGCCTCCCGCTTCCACATGCAGAGCACGCGCGCCGTTGATTGTCGCGCAGGCAAACAGCCGCGCCGCAATGGGCTCTTCGCCGATATGATCCAGGATTGCCCTTTGCTGATGCACGAGCCGCAGGTGATAGTCGAGCTCGCGGGCATCTTCAAGCGGATCGATCTGCGCCTGGCTGTCCGAGCCCAGGGCGATACGAATCCCGTTCTCCATGAACGCGCCGGCGTCGAGAATTCCGTCGCCCAGATTGCGCTCCGTGGTGGGGCAGGAGCACACGGTTACGTCCGCAGCCGCCAGCGCGGCTCTTTCCCGATTGTCGAGGTGGATGGCATGAATGGCAGTCCAATCGGGCCCAAGCAGGCCGGCGCCTTCAAGAAGCGCAACCGGCGTGGCGCCATACTCGCGCAGGCAGGCATCGTTTTCGGCCACCTGTTCCGAGATATGCATGTGGATCGGCAGTTTTCTGGATTTCCCAAAGCTGCAGATTTCGCGCAGACCGTCGAGGGGCACGGCGCGTATACTGTGCGGCGCAATGCCGAGCCGCACCTCCTTGGATTCATCCGGGAAATCCCGCAGGAGCGCATCCATATTCGCATTGAACTCCGCGGCTGATTCAAAGAATCGCGTCTGGCCGGGATCGCGCGCAAGCTCGAAACCGGAGCGCGCGTACGCGGCGCGCAGCAGAACGATACGCATCCCCACGGATCGCGCTGCCGCGATCACCTGTTTCGCAAGCAGGTTGGGATCGTCATACGGCTTGCCATCGGGGGTTTTGTGCAGGTAATGAAATTCACCCACGGTGGTGATGCCCGAAAGAGCCATCTCCAGAAAAGCCATGCGCGCGACGTCGTAAAGATCCGTGGGATCGAGTTGTGCAGCCGCGCGATACATGGTTCCACGCCACGACCAGAAGTCGTTGCCGCTGGCAGCGCGCGATTCGGCTTTGCCGCGAATCAGACGTTGAAACGCGTGCGAGTGGGTATTGACGAATCCGGGAAGCAAGGCTTTGCCGGGAAGATCGATGATCGTATCAGTCTCTGATGCGTCCTGCGTAACTCCGAGAATCCGGCCGTCCTCGCCGGCGAGAAGACCCGTGTTCGGAAGAAACTCGCCGTTCGCATAAAGGAGATCGGGGCGATAAAGCGCTTTCATCGGACGGCCTCGTGGATTCGAATCAAGTGTCTCACGCGCTCACCTTTTCGCCGCGAATCCATGCTTCGCGCACGGGATTCGCCCCGAGCGCGTAGACAAGTTCGCGCCAGTCGGAGCTCTCGAGCACGAGAAAATCGGCGGGCAGACCTGCTTCGATGCGGCCGGCGTCGGAAAGTCCAAGCGCGCAGGCCGCGTTCACCGTGCCGGCGATGAGGGCCTCATGCGGGGTGAGACCGTTGAGCCGCACAGCGAGCGCCAGGGCGGTTGACGTGGAAAAGAGCGGGCTCGATCCAGGGTTGAGGTCGGTGCCGATGGCCACCGCTGCGCCCGCATCGATGAGCTTGCGGCCGGGCGCCGCGGGCAATCCCAGGTGCAGCGAGACTCCAGGAAGAATGGCCGCAATGGTCTGGCCGGCAGCCAGGGTCGCGATTTGATCGGGCCTGCATGCCTCGAGGTGATCGACGCTCAGTGCGCCCATCTTCACGCCGAGCTCGAGTCCGCCGACATTATGGAATTGCTCGCAGTGCAACTTGATGCCGAGACCGTTCCGTTGAGCACAGGTGAGAATCCGCTCCGCCTCCAATGCGCTCCAGGTCTCGCGTTCGACAAAGACATCGACGGCGCGAGCCAGCTTGCGTTCCGCGGCCTCTGGAATCAGCTTTGCACAGACTGCGGAAAGATATGCGTCGCGTTCCGCAACCGACTGCGGTGGGACGTGAATCAATAATGTGGGAACGATGCGTGCCGGCGTGAGCTTGCCGAGAGCGCAAATCGCGCGCAGCGAGGCGAGCTCTGCATCCGGCGTGAAGCCGTATCCCGTTTTCACCTCGATGACGGTCGCACCGGAGCTTGTGAGCGCATCGATCCGCGGCCTGGCAAGCGAAACGAGCTGATCTTCAGAGACCGCGGCCGTGGCTCGAATGGTGCTCCAGATGCCGCCGCCCGCGGCAAGGATGGATTCATACCCAACACCGGCGGTACGGGCCTCGAAGTCGGCGAGACGATCACCGGCCCAAACTGCATGGGTGTGTGGATCGACAAGGCCCGGGACTACCGCGCGCCGATGAAGGTCGACCACATCCTCGGCATTTCCCCGCCAATCGGCTTCCCTGCCCACCCACACAAAAGCGCCGTCTGCGAGGGCAACGGCTGCGTGCGCGATGATGAGCAACTCGCGCATCGCAGACCCTCGCTTGGGCCCAGCGCCTCGCGCTGTAACCAGCTGCGAGATTCCCGTGAGCAGCAGATCGGCTTTCATGAGAGACTCGGAAGATCGAGGCCGCACTTGCGAGCCACGGCGAACGCTTTTTCGTAGCCCGCATCGGCATGGCGGATGACGCCTAGCGCGGGATCGTTTCGGAGGCAAAGGCGCAACCGCTCTTCGGCTTCATCGCTGCCGTCGGCCACGGCCACAAGTCCGGCATGTTGACTCAAGCCCATCCCGACCCCACCACCGTGATGAAAGCTCGCCCACGCAGCGCCGCTGGCGATGCTGGTAGCGAAGTTGAGCAAAGGCCAGTCTGAAACGGCATCGGAGCCGTCGCGCATGGCCTCGGTTTCGCGGAAAGGGCTGGCAACGGAGCCCGCGTCGAGATGGTCGCGGCCGATGACGATGGGCGCTTTCAGCCGCCCGTCGCGAACCATCTCGTTGAAGAGGAGGCCGGCGCGATCGCGCTGCCCCAGGCCAAGCCAGCAGATGCGCGCGGGAAGGCCCTGAAAGGCGATCTGCTCGGCGGCAAAGGTGAGCCACTGCGTCAGCCTGCGATCGTCCGGAAAAAGCTCAAGCAGCGCCTGGTCAGTGGCGCGAATATCCGCCGGATCCCCGGAGAGCGCAACCCAGCGGAACGGCCCGCGGCCTTCGCAAAACGAATCGCGGATGAAGGCAGGGACAAAGCCGGGATAGGAAAACGCGTCTTTGACTCCGGCGCGCTCGGCTTCCGTGCGCAGATTGTTGCCATAGTCGAATGCCACTGCGCCGCGCTCTTTCATTTTGAGGAGGGCGCCGGCGTGCGACGCAATCGATGCCCGCACCCGATCGAGATAGGATTCCGGCTGGTGAGCGCGCAGCAGTTGGAGATCTTCGTCAGGCTCGCCGACGGGGATATAACCCCAGAGCGGATCATGAGCGCTGGTCTGATCGGTGACCAGGTCCGGCGTGAATCCGAGTTCCACCATCCTGGGCAGGATCTCCGCCGCATTGCCCATCACGCCGATAGAAAGCGGCTGGCGCGCGGATCTTGCGTTTTCGGCCAGACGGATTGCCTCGTCCAGCGAGCTTGCAACCTTGTCGAGGTAGCGCGTCTCAAGCCTGCGCCGGATGCGGCTTCCGTCGACTTCAACGCAGAGGCTCACGCCGCCGGCGAGTTTCACCGCCAGGGGCTGCGCGCCTCCCATGCCGCCCAATCCCGACGTCACGGTAATGGTGCCGGCCAGCGTGCCGTCGAAATGCCGTTCGGCCGCCGCCTGAAAGGTCTCGTACGTTCCCTGCAAAATGCCTTGCGTGCCGATGTAGATCCAGGAGCCGGCCGTCATCTGGCCGAACATGATCAGGCCCAACCGATCGAGCCTGTCAAATTCCTCCCACGTGGCCCAGCGTGGCACGAGATTGGAGTTCGCAATGAGCACCCGTGGGGCGAGAGGCTGGGTTTCGAGCACGGCGACCGGCTTGCCCGATTGCACCAGCAGAGTCTGATTGTTTTCGAGGCGCTCGAGCGCAGCCACGATGCGCCGATAGCAGTCCCAGTCGCGCGCGGCCTTGCCCCGGCCTCCATAAACGATCAGTTCTTCCGGTTTCTCGGCAACCTCCGGATCGAGGTTGTTCATCAGCATCCGCTTGGCCGCTTCCTGAATCCAGCCCCGCGCGGTTCTCGTGCTGCCGCGCGGAGCGCGAATTTCCCGCTCGCTGTGGTCCATCGGATGCCTCTTTTAATTGACGGCGCGCCAGCAGGGCTGGAGCGGCCCCGAGATGGCAACCGCCCGCTTACTGCAGATTTCTCTCTGGTAGGGTAATTGCCTTGGCTCAAGTTGGAAATGGGGAACTGCCGAAAGTCAAATCATTGCCGCGCTAACCAAGCAATCCCGGGAGCGGGTGTTCGCAGGGGCCGATCTTTCGGAGCGCGCCTCGCCGAGGAGCCGATTATGGATGCGCGTTCAAGGCTTCGCGAAGGCGCAGGGCGCGCTTCAGAAGCGGCAGGTTCGGATCGGCATGATCCCAGTGGGCGAGCATTTCATGCAGAGTGTTGCGCGCATTCTCAAAATCGCCTTTCTGCCGGTAATCCTGCGCAAGGTTCATTGAGGCGTCAAACAAATGCTGCTGCGGCTCCCAGCCCAGCGCATGCGAGCCTCTGCCGTTGATAAACCTCTGCATCCACACCATGGCCTCGTCGAGATTGCCCATCTTCTGGTAGATATATCCGAGCGACTCACTGAGCAGAACTGAGGAAGAGTCGCTGTCATCGGGGCCTGGCGGCTTCAGAAACTGTATGGCGGTTTGATAATCGCCGGCCGCGGCGGCCACTTCCGCCTTGAGGATCTGGGAGTACACAACCTGATCCTCCATGCGCTCGTTCACCAGCGGGGAAAGTGTGTCCAGCAGCTTTCTCGCTTTGGCCAGTTCCCCGGCCCGCGCATAGGCCTGCCCAAGGAGCGCGCCGTAGACAATCTTCGGGCCGACCTTGTCGAGACCGGCGGCGATGCGGTCGAGCTCGGCAATCTCTTCCCGACGGTCGCCCTCGCCCTCCGCGACAACCGCCAGCATGTAATGAATGCGTGCCAGAGCGAGCGGATTGCGCGTATCCGCCAAGGCGAGTGACAAACGCTGCCTCGCGCTGGCATACCGCCCTCGATAGAGATCGAGAAAAGCCAGCGCGCGTTCGGCGTTGGGAAAGTGATCCGGATCCTTGAGCAGCGATGTGAATACCTCATCTGCCTTGGCCTGCTGATCGTTGGCAACCAGCGCGAATCCGTACTCATTGATCACATTTCCGAGAGTGAGAGCGCGCGGCTCAATCGAGAAGGCTTTCTCGTAGTCCGCAATCGCCTGCGGCCACATGTCGAGTTCACGGTAAGCAGTAGCCTGCTCGATCAACATCCCGGGGTCGTTCGGATAGTCCTTTTCCAGTTGCCCATATACGGCCAGCGATTCCCGCGCATGGCCGTGCATGCGCATCAGCCGCGCGAAGCCGTAGCGGGCCCTCCAGTCGCTGGGATACCGGTCGACATAAAGCTGATAGAGCTGCAGGGCGTCTGCAACGCGGCCCTGGCTTTCCGCGTAGCGCAGCTCGATCCAGGCGTGTTCGCGCTCCGTGGTCCGCGAGGAGAGATCCAGGGCTTTGCGGAATTCCGTCTCGCCCTCCGCCGGCTCATTCAAATAGAAGCTGTAGCGGGCGTAGCCGAGCGCGGCATGGGCCATGGCGAAGTCCGGGTCGGCGGCGATAGCTGCCTTGTAGAGACGGGCAGCGTCATTCACCTCGCCGCCGTCAAAGGCCGCCACGCCGTCGGAGTAATCCTCGAGCGCGGCGAAGGATGCGGTGGTCACTTGCGGCAAGGGGAGATGGGATTGATGGATGGAAAGACGAGACTCGCCCAGATCGCGCCGAATCTCGACCGTAATCCGATCGAGGGCGTCAAGCAGATGATCGGGATTGGGCGCCGCGGCCGAATACGTGCGCACTACGGCGCCGGAAAACGGATCGACAAGCTGCGCTGTGACGGCGAACGTCGATTCGCTGTGCGCCACTGCCGGAACAATGAGCGCATGAATCCCCTGGCGGCGGCATATTTCCCGGGCGACCGGAGCGGTGATGCGCACGTCGGCCGGCTGCTCCATCAGCCTCAAGGCATCCTCGATTTGCGGGCGGGAAAACACCGTTATGTAGTCGGATTGCTCCAGGCCGACGCTGAGCGCCGTGCGCAGCGCCGCATTGAATCGCGGGTCGCCGGTCTGATTATTGAAATCGGCGATCATCACCGCGTCGCGGCTACTGGAGGAGAGAACGGAATGCCCATGCGCGAGCCAGCGCCAGACGCCGAAGGCAACTGCCAGCGCAAGAACGGCCGCCAGGACCGACCACGCAGCCCAGCGGGGGTAAGCCCGGGCTTTGGGCCACGGCGCGACCGTAGCCGCGGAACGCGGCGCAGGTCCGTTTGCCGAGGGCTGGGGCGGAAAATCGAACCTGCCGCGCGGCTGGCTCCGCGGCGCAACGGGCTCGACTTCACCAACAAAGCGATATCCGCGGCCACGCACGGTCTCAACAAACCGGGGTGATTGGGGATCGTCGCCGAGGACCTCGCGCAGCTTGCTCGCCGCGGTATTCAGGCCGTCTTCGAAACCGACAAAGGTGTCGTCGGGCCACAGGCGCAGCCGCAGCTCGTCGCGGGTGACCAGATCGCCCGGATGCTCCAGCAGGGCGAGAAGCAGGCTGCACGGTTTTTCCTGCAAGGGAATCCGGCTGCCATTCAGCGTAAGCTCACCGCTGCGAACATCCAGAGCGAAAGGGCCGAAGCGATAACCGGACACCGTGGTGAAGGTTGCCATAACAGTGGCCCGACCAGCCGCTATAGGAGGTATTTCAAGGGGGAGAATCCGGGATTTCAGTTGACAATACGATAGCACAGGTTTTGCTGCGCGAATCGGCAAGAATTGCTCTAACTATCTGATCTAAAAGTGGTTATTCCAATACAGATAAAGTACAGACAAAAGTCAGGCAAAGTTCATTGACCTTGCTCATGGGCGCCCGTACCTTCTCCGTGAGCTTCGGCAAAAAGTGATGGGAACATCAGCCGCCGGCTCCAGGAGAAATCCGATGCGAAAGGCCCAGACAGCGTTCTTCCCTTGCGATTCCCTTCCCGCTCAGCGCCCGCTCATCGCCGGGCTGGCTCTGGGCGTCTTGCTCCTGTTCTTTCTGGCTCCGCCAAGGGTGCAGGGCCAGGCTGCGGCATCGCCGGCGCGAGCGGCCAGGGCTTCGGCGACGACGGCGCAGCAGCCGCTCAGGCCGGCAGCGCAGACCGCGGGCAGAACCGGAGGCCGCGGAATGCGCGAAGGCATCGCGGTGCACGGCTGGTGGGTGATCGAGGTAAGGAAGCCGGATGGCAAGCTCATCTCGCATACGGAGTTTGAGAACAAGCTGCAGAGTAACGGAGCATATGAGCTCGCCCTGCTTCTCTCAGGCTACGTGCCCGGAGATTGGATGATCGCGATTGATGGGGGTCCGGGGATTTCCGGCGCACCGTCGAGTCCGCAACCGGTCTGTACGAATTCAATCTACACCTCGGGCGTCGGCCCCTGCGGCATGGTTGAAGGTGGAGGCTATTTCGCCACCCAGTTTTGCCCGGGCGACGGCCTTCAGTGCTTTAACACCCTTACGGTTGCGGATCCGGGTCTCACGCAATCGCAATTCGTGCAACTGCAAGGTTCAGCCGTTTCGGCCATGAGCGGCATGATCACCGATGTGGAAACGCTCCGGACCGTCTGCAGTCCATCGGTGACGCCGAGCGTGTGTGAGACCGGCACCAATCTAATTAGGGAGGACACTTTCACTGCTGCCTCGCTGCCCACCTCAAGCACCGCATCCACGCCCTGCGGCGGCTCGGGTCAGATTTCCTGCGCCGTGACCGTCCCTGAAGCGGGCGACACGATCAATGTCACCGTCACCATCAGCTTCCAGTAATTGCTGCGAGCGGCAACGGTGTACCGCGCAATGCGGCGAGGAGGCAGAATGGCGACGCGCCCGGCGACAATTCGTGAGACCCATGCAGCGTGGGGGCAAGCGGCATCGCCGTCGAGCCTGCTGCTCTCGCGGGCCTTTGCGATCCTGCTTCTGCTCCTGGGCTCCAGCCTCGCGGCGCGCGCCCAAACGCCCGCAAGCGTGAGCGGCACCAGCACTGCGCTCGCTGTCAATGCCAACAATGAGCCGGGGCAGACTGCGAACGCTCTGCTGAACACCGATTCCTCGGTGGTCCTGGTCGAGGACGGCGCGCTCACGGGTGCAAGCTGCCAGCCGTTCACCACCGATCTTGTGAACACCGGCGCGGCCTTCTACGACAGCTCCACGAGCACCATCTACGTGGCCATGATCTACAGCGCCAAGCTGTATGCCGGCTACGAGACGCTGACCAGCACGCCGGGGCAATGCACGCAGGAACCGCTCCTCGAGCTGACCGCCGATCCCAATGAATACCTGGAGATGAACGCCGACCCGGCTGCGGGTTACGTGTATATCGTAAATTCGTTCGGCGCGCTGGAGGACACGCTGTACGTGCTGCCCACGGCGCCCTGGGTTTCCGCTCCCACGCCGCTCACGCAGACTCTGGACTACTCCGCGGAGTATGGGCCGATTGTGATCGATCCCTCGAGCCACTATGTATACATCAACGACTTGGGCGACAATACCACAGAAGCGCCCGGCACCCAGCAAACCGACGGATTCTTCGTCTACAATCCGGCGGCGAACCAGATCGAATGGGTGACGGGCTACATTCCCGCCGGCAGTCCCAGCGGCACCGCCGCGACGCCGTTCTATATCTCGACGCTTTTGAACAACGGCAGCGGCGAACTGATTCTGATCAATGAGAATCCCACCAGTTCCAGCGCGGAAAATCCCTACTTAACGACGCCTATCACGGTTCTCAATACCACTGCCTCCGGATTCAATCTCTTCAGCAGCACGGAATCGGCGGGTGGCGGCAAGGTGGATTTGACGCCGCCGGCCGGCGCCCTGACCACGATCGACGCGAGTACGCAGTACAGCACCATCAGCGCGGCCGACCTGGATGCGGCCGCCAATCTCGTCTATGCCTTCGCCTTCGACGAAGAATCGGGAACGAATCCCACTCCGCCCACGACGGGGCTGCTGCTCGAGTACAACCTGGCGCCCTCAAGCAGCCAGCCCACCGAGGTGCTGCTCTCCAGCAGTGTGCCCATGCCGCTCCTCAATAACCAGGCGGGCATGCCCTGGGGACAGCTCAACTTCAATCCGGCCACGTCGCAGGCCGTGCTTTCGGCCAACAACATCGAATCGGGCGCGCTCGCCGTGACCTCGCCCCTGTGCTCAGGCAGCAGCACAACGCCCACGGTGACGGTTATCTACGGCAGCAGCTCCGCATACACGCCGCTCGATTTCCCGGCTATCAACACCGCAACGGGCTACGTGTACGCGGTTCAACCGGAGAATTATGGAACCGAGCCGCCGACGGCGCCGACTCTCGATTACGTTGCGCCGCCGTCGTCCACGTGCGCTGCGCCTCCAACTTACACCGTCGGCGGAAACGTAAGCGGCCTGAGCAGCGGCGCGTCCGTCACGCTGCTCGACAACGGCGGAGGCTCTCTGACGGTGAACGCCAACGCGCCGTTCACCTTCGCGACGGCGCTTGCTTCCGGCAGCGCCTACAGCGTGACCGTCGCCACCCAGCCCGCAGGCGAGAACTGCTCTGTCACAAACGGCTCGGGGACGGTGGCTTCGGCGGACGTCACCGATGTGGCGGTGGCATGCGTCTCCGGCACGCCCCTTGAGATTTCTCCAGCGGCACTTAAAGCCGGAATTGTCGGCACGAATTACACGGAGGGTCTTACAGCGAGCGGCGGATCCGGCAGCGGGTACACGTGGACGGTCCTGTCGGGAAGCGCACTTTCAGCGGCCGGCTTAACGCTGGAGTCGGACAATGGGGAGATTTTTGGCGTTCCCAGCGCAGTGGAGACGGCGGCTCCATTCACGGTCCAGGTAATGGACTCGCTGGGAGACACCGCGGCGATGACCTACAACCTGACCATTTACCCGATCCTGGGAATCGGCCCCAGCAGCCTGTCCGCGGCGACCGTGGGGGTGGCGTACTCGCAGGCGTTTACGGCGACCGGCGGGAGCGGAGCCGGTTATACGTGGACGCTGCTGGCGGGAGGGTCGCAGATCACGGCTCTCGGCCTGAGCCTCTCGACCAGCGGCGTGCTGAGTGGAACTCCGAACGCCGCCGGGTCCGTGAGTTTTGGCATTCAGGTTACCGATTCCGCGGGTGACACCGCCGTGGGGGGCTACACCCTTACCGTCAACAGCGCGTCCGCGGGCTCCATCACCATCAGCGACCCCGAATCCATCACGGTGAACGACAGCGATACGCAGGTCGCGGCCTTCAACGCCGGCATTCCCGAGACCATCGCGGTAACGGACGTAGCCCAGGTTGCCGTGGCCCCGCAACTCACCATCACCACCAGTTCCCCGCTTCCGCAAGCGACGTTGTACACACCGTACTCGGTGACTCTGGACGCATCGGGGGGCAGCGGTTCCGGCTATACGTGGCAAGCGGTGGACGGCGGCTCCGGGCTGACTTACGTAGGCCTCGCGCTGTCGTCGGCGGGCGTGATCTCAGGCACACCGAGCGCAACGGAGGCGGCAATCACGTTGACCATCCTGGTCAGCGATTCGCTGGGCAACTCCGCCATCAAAACATTTGTGCTCACCGTGGGCAATCCCGTTCCGGCGATCACCAACACGAGTCCTGCCTACGCGGCCGCCGGAAGCGGCGCTTTCCAACTTGTGGTCTTCGGATCGGGCTTCCTGCCGAGCTCGACGATCAACTGGAACGGCACCGCTCTCAGCACTACGTTGACCGGTTCGCTCGTGTCTGCGGAGGTGCCCGCTTCTGACATCGCCTCCTCGGCCGTCGCCACCGTCACGGTGGTGACGCCGGCTCCGGGCGGCGGCTCATCCAACGCATGGCAATTTGAGGTCTCGCCCAGCGGGAGTGGGACCGGAACCCCACCGGTGATAACGCCGGTGAGTGTCTCCGTCAGCCCCGGGTCAAGCGCGAAGTATTCGATCTCCCTGCCCGCAGGCGCAACCAAGATCTCACTCGAGTGCCTGAATCTGCCCAGCGGGGCGAGCTGCAGCTTCACCAATCCAACTCTGACCATCACGACATCCACCAGCACGCCCGCGGGAACCTACACCATCGTTGCCGTGTTCACGTACACGGTTCCCGGCGCTGCGTCCTCTTCCTTGATCTTCCTGCCGCTTCTTCTCTTGCCTCTCGTCCTGGCCAGGCGACGGTGGGCGAGGGCGCGCATCGTGCTGATTGCCTGCGTGGGATTGGCCATACTGACGCTCACCAATATTGGCTGCGGCGGCGGAGCGACTCACCAGGCGACGAGCACCGCCGGCGTCACACTGGTTGTGCAGTGAGCAAGGGATGGATCGTACTCGCATTCGATGCGCGAAAGCTCCGGCGCGTGCGCCGGTGCGTACATTATTTTTCCCGCACCTCGGCCGTCGCGCGCGCGCGCCGCGGCGCCTTCGGCAAAGCAGCGCGCGGCCAATGTGGCGCTTCGGGATGCAGAAGGAGCCGCGGCGAAGGCGGACTCGATGCAAATGGGCTGGCGGCGTTCTGCGCGTGAGTTTTTTCAGATGGAAGGGGGAGGCTTATGCAAGCCTTTTGGGGATTGAAGCCATTCATGGCCGTTTGCAGATTTTGCTTGTTCGCGTCGGCATTTCTGGTTCAAGCGGCGGCTGCTCAGAATCTGGTGGTGAACGGCGACTTTGAAAGCGGGAACACCGGATTTACAACCAGGTACGCCTTTGGCGATGTGTCCGGGCCGGGCACCTACAACATCGGCACCAACCCGTCGACTGCGCCGGACGCCTATGGCGACTGGTGCAACTGCGGCGACCACACGTCGGGAACCGGAAACATGATGATTGTGAACGGCGCCAATTCCGTTGCGTGGCCGTTTTGGGAAGAGACCGTGCATGTCGCCCCGGGAACGGACTATGCGTTTTCCTACTGGGGTGCAGAGGTCGATCACGAGAGCAACTCATTGCCGCATGTCGCAGTGAGAATCAATGGGAAGATCGTCGGCAACAGCTATTTCCCGCAGAACAGCCCCGACAATGGCGGGCAGTGGATGAACTTCACCTTCACGTGGAATTCCGGATCGAGCCACACGGCCGACATCGCGCTGGTCGACCTGAATACCGACACCGTGTTCAACGACTTCGCCATTGACGATGTCAGCTTCGCGCAGGCGTCCGGCTCGGGCGGCGCGGCGTCCGGAGGCCAGGACGATCGCGCCTCAGGCCCTATCGTCACGGTCGCCAACATCAAGATTGCCGACGAGAACGGCACAGCGATTGCGCTCAATTCAGCGGAAAAAGTCGCGCTGATGTTCATGGACTCGATCGAATTCATGGAGAGCGACTGCAACCTGCATTTGAGCCGGTTCTGTTCGCTTCCCGAGCTCGTCTCCGGCGTGAGTTCGCCCAGCGCGGATATCGGCAGGCTGAAATACGACCCGGCCCGCGATGCGAACTACAGCTATACGGTCGCGTTCGCCGGCAGCGGCTGGACCGCCAGCGCCACGCCGCGGCGCGGAGGACTGGGCGGATTCTTCTTCGACGGCCGCCACGGGATGGTCGCCGATTCCTACTATCAGGCCGACGGAGTTGCGACAGGAAACTCGACCAAGCTGGGCGACATTTCCATCGAGGGCGAGTTGTTTCACGTGCACTAGGAGTCTCGATTGATCTTCGACGGCGCAAAGGGGTACGGATTCCTCAAGCCCTTGCGCCTTCGAGCTGAGTCTCAAATTTGCTGCGGCATAGCCGGCACCTCCATTTAGAGTGGACGGGAGGGAGGCCACATGCGCCGCCGCACCTTCATCCAAACACTTCCTCTGGCCGCTGCCGGCTCGGCTGCAGCCGCACATTGCAGTGCCCAGACTCCGGCCGCCGACGCCGCTGCCGCCGAGTTGCCCAAATTTCAGGCTCCAGGCGAAGAGCGGTTTCTGCGTCCCGATGTGCACGTGGGCGACCGGCCCTCCGGCGCCAGCTTTGCTTCGCGCTCGCCGGCGCTGGGCTGCTCCGGCGCCGCCGGAACGGCGCATCCGCTGGCCACGCAGACGGCCATCGCCATGCTCAAGCGCGGCGGCTCGGCTGTGGATGCCGCCGTTGCCGCCAATGCCGTGCTCGGATTTGTGGAACCGGTCAGTTCCGGGCTGGGCGGCGACTGCTTTGCCTTCGTCTGGGATCCGGCGACGGGGAAGCTGGCCGGCATGGCGAGTTCCGGCCGGTCGCCGAAATCGCTGACTCTTGAAACGGTGCGCGCGCACGCCCGCAATGGGGTTATTCCGCCTGTGGGCGCCATCAGCGTTTCCACGCCCGGCTGCCTGGACGGATGGTGGACGTTGCACCAGCGTTATGGAAAGCTGAAATGGGCTGAGCTTTTTGAGCCCGCCATTGCAGCTTGCGAGCATGGCGACCCTGCGCCGCAGGTGATCGGCTATTACTTGAAGCGCAACATGGCGGCGTTCGCTCGCATGAGCTCGCAGATTGAAGAGCACGCCAACGCCATCGCTACGTACACGCCGGGCGGCGTGGCTCCCAATGAATACGATGTGCGCCGCAATCCCGATCTGGCGCATACGTACCGCATGATTGCCGAGGGAGGCCGGGACGTCTTCTATGACGGCCCGATCGCACAGACCATCGATGCCTACTTCAAACGCATCGGCGGGTGGCTCTCTGCCGAAGATCTGCGCGAGCACCACGCCGAATGGGTTGAGCCGCTGGTCACGCAGTATCGCGGCGTGGACGTGTATGGCATGCCCGCCAACACGCAGGGACTGTCGACGCTGCAGATGCTCAATATCCTGGAAAACTTCGACCTGCGCGGCTTCGGATTTCAATCGACGCAATCGGTTCATGTGCAGGCGGAGGCAAAGCGCCTCGCCTTCGAAGATCGCGCGCGCTATTACGCCGATCCGCATTTCGCCAAGATTCCCATTGCGTGGCTCAACTCGAAAGAGTACGCGAAGCAGCGCGCCCAGCTCATTCGCCTCGACCAGGTCCTCGCTCACGTGTATCCCGGCGAAGCACCCGGCCACGGCGATACAACCTACTTCACCACCGCCGACAGCAGCGGCATGATGGTTTCCATGATCCAGTCGAACTTCCGCGGCATGGGCTCGGGGCTGGTGGCCGACCATCTTGGATTCATGTTCCAGGATCGCGGCCAGCTCTTCTCGCTCCAGGATGGGCACCCCAACATTTATGCGCCCGGAAAGCGTCCCTTCCAGACCATCATTCCCGGGTTCGCGTCAAAGGATGGCGTTCCCTGGATCAGCTTCGGCGTGATGGGCGGCGACATGCAGCCGCAGGGGCAGACGCAGATCATTGTGAATCGCGTGGATTACGGGCTGGATGTGCAGGCGGCGGCCGACAGCCCGCGCTGGTACCACGAAGGGTCTTCGCAATCGATGGGCGAGGACCGGCCGAACCTCGGCCCACTCGGCGTGCTCTGGCTCGAAAGCGGCGTGCCCGCCGAGACGCGCAAGGCGCTCATCAGCCTGGGATGGAACGTGGGCCACGGCAGCGGCGGGTTCTATGGGCGCTATGAAAGCATTGAGCGCCGCATGCAGGGCGCCGACCGGGTGTACGCCGCAGGGAGTGAGATGCGCGCGGACGCGGTCGCATTGGCTTACTGACGTCGCTGCACTCGAGCGCCGGCTCCGTGGCCAGAATTGCGCCCATTCGAAACAGCGCGCTTGGGCAGCGCTTACGCGCTCAAACTCCGTGAGAAAGCATAGACGCGCCCTATTTCCTTCCCTTCGAAAGCGGTCTAAACCAGTGGTTGCATTAGTGTTCGCGGGTCGTCCGCGTTTTCTTACATAAGTAACCTTACCTCCGCACAATCATGGCAATATCGCGCCTTATCGGGCCGATGAGTTGACCAGCGCACACAAGTAATCGCCAGCCGCCCTGGCAAATTTCCCACTCAGAAATGGATTGAGCGGGCACGCGCAGAGATCGCGTGCGCGACGAGGGATTGGTGCGTGAATACGTTTTCAAAGGTGATTGCACAATGGCCCGATCCGTCCTCTGCACCGTGTCTGAACGGAACTCCTCCACACCTTTCTTGAGCGGTTCCCGTAACCCATCCTTTCAGCGCCAGCCCCGTTCGAACGGACTCCTCGGTTCTCTGCTTTTCTGGCAGATCGCCGTCGTCCTGCTGTTCGGCATTCTCTTGCCGCTGCATCTTCTGGGCATGGAATCCTCCGCGCGGCCCGCGGCCAAAACCGTCAAACCGGCGAGCGTCAATCTGAATCTCTCCTCTCTGCCCGCCCAATTGACTTCGCCCCTTCCGGGCAGCCAGTTGGCCGGCTCAAGCGCCACCTTCGCGTGGACGGCGGGCAAGAACGTAACGGCCTACCAGCTTTGCCTTGGAACCACGGAAATGGGTGCCAACAATCTTTTTGATTCCGGAACCACGACTGCCACTTCGGCAAGCGTGAACAATCTGCCGATGAGCGGAGTGACCATCTACGCCGAGCTTTCATCGGAAATCAACGGAACCTGGAGGTCGTTCCAGTATGTATATACCGCAGCCGTGAGCACGCCGGCTCTCAGCGTCAGCGCGAGCAGCCTGGCCTTCGGCAGCGTAGCCGCGAATTCCACCTCCACGCAATCCATCACGCTCTCATCGACAGGCAATGCAGCCGTCACGGTAAGCTCGGCCACCATCTCAGGCGCGGGCTTCTCAGTCTCCGGCGTGGCGTTCCCATTGACGCTGAATCCCGGGCAGACCGCCGCGCTCAGCGTTCAATTCGACCCGACAGTTTCCGGCGCGGCCACCGGCACGCTGACCGTTGCGAGCAATTCGTCGTCCGGCGCTTCGACCTCGGTTTCTTTGACAGGCGCGGGAGTGCCGGTGCTGAGCTCTCTTGCCTGCGCCAATTCCTCCATGACCGGCGCGGGATCCGACGCCTGCACGGTGACTCTGAACGCGGCAGCAACCAGCGGCGGATTTCAAGTGAACCTCGCAAGCAGCAGCACCGCCGTCACTGTTCCCACATCCGTGACCGTCGCCGCCGGTGCAACCAGCGCCGGCTTTTCAGCCACCATTTCCGCAATTTCGGCCCCGCAGGCAGCCACGCTGACCGCAACCGCCGGCGGCGTTTCGCGGACGCTGGCTCTGCAGTTGATTGCGTCTGTCCCCACGTTGACTGCCAGTTCGTCCAGCCTCAGCTTCGGCAATGTCGCTGTGAATTCGGCCTCATCGCAATCGATCACGCTTTTGTCCACGGGAACGGGCGCTGTTGTCGTGAACTCCGCGGCGATTTCCGGGACCGGTTTTTCGGTTTCGGGCGCAACCTTCCCGCTGACGCTGAACCCGAGCCAGACCGTCACGCTGACCATCCTCTTCGATCCGGCCGCTGCTGGCGCCGCAAACGGAACACTTACGATCGCGAGCAATTCATCCTCCAGCAGCTCCATTTCAATCAGCCTCTCAGGCGCCGGTGTGCCAATGCTCAGCGCGCTTTCGTGCGCGAACACCTCGATCACCGGTGCAGGATCCGATGCCTGCTCGATCACGTTGAACGCGGCGGCCGCCAGCGGCGGATTCGCAGTGGCTCTGTCCAGCAACAATTCTGCCGTCTCGGTGCCGTCTTCCGTGACCGTCGCTGCGGGGGCAACGAGCGCCGGATTTTCCGCCACTGTTTCCGCCGTCTCAACCGCCCAGGCAACTACCCTGACGGCAACTGCCGGCAGCGTCTCCGAGGCGTTCGCCCTGCAATTGAACGCCGCTGTCTCCACACTCAGCCTCAGCGCGTCGAGCCTTAACTTCGGCAATGATTCTGTCAATTCGTCCACGACGCAGTCGATCACCCTTTCTTCCACTGGATCTGCTGCCGTCACCGTCAGCTCCGCCACACTTTCCGGCGCGGGCTTCTCCGTTTCCGGCGCAACTTTTCCGCTGACGCTGAATCCCAATCAGGCGGCTACGCTCAGCGTTCAGTTCGATCCCACCGCGGCTGGTCCCGCGACCGGCACGCTCACCCTGGCAAGCAACGCTTCGGGAGGCGGCTCGTCCGTTATCAGCCTCACAGGCACGGGTGTTCCGGTGCTTACGGCGCTTTCCTGCGCCAGCGCTTCCATGACCGGCGCCGGAACCGATGCCTGCACGGTAACGCTCAATGCAGCGGCTGCGAGCGGCGGATTTGCCGTAGCTGTGGCCAGCAACAACACGGCGGTCACGGTGCCATCCTCGGTGACGGTCGCTGCGGGCGCAACGAGCGCAAGCTTTCCGGCCGCCGTTTCTGCCGTCTCCACGGCGCAATCTGTCACGCTGACGGCCAATGCCAGCAGCGCCGACCCAGCCTTTACGCTGCAGTTGAATGCGGCAATTCCCACGCTGAGCGTCAGCTCAACGAGCCTCAGTTTTGGGAACGTTTCGGTCAATTCGGCCGCGACCCAGGCAATCACGCTCTCCTCAACGGGAACAGCGGCGGTCACGATCAGTTCAGCTGCGGTCTCCGGCGCGGGCTTCTCGGTCTCCGGCGCAACCTTCCCGCTGACGCTGAATGCCAATCAGACGGCAACGCTGACCGTGCAGTTCGACCCGACAGCTTCCGGCGCCGCCAACGGCACGCTGACGCTGGCGAGCAATTCGTCGACGGGGGCTTCGACGTCGATCGCGCTGACGGCCGCGGGAGTGCCTGTGCTGAGTTCTCTTTCCTGCGCCAACGCTTCCATGACCGGCGCAGGGACTGACGCCTGCACGGCAACGCTCAATGCAGCGGCAGCCAGCGGCGGCTTTACCGTGAATATGGCCAGCAGCAACACGGCCGTCACGGTTCCCGCATCCGTAACCGTGGCCGCCGGCGCAACCAGCGCCAGCTTCTCAGCCACCGTTTCCGCCGTCTCCAGCGCGCAGGCGGCTACCCTGACGGCAACTTCGGGCAGCGTTGCACAGACGTTCTCCCTGCAGTTGAATGCTTCGGTGGCGACCCTGGCCGTCAGCTCGTCGAGCCTCAGCTTCGGCAATGTCGCCGTGAACTCTGCTTCCTCGCAGTCGGTCACGCTTTCCTCCACGGGTTCAGCCGCTCTCAGCGTCTCCGCTGCGACGCTCACCGGCACAGGCTTCTCGATCTCCGGCGCAACATTCCCGCTGACGCTGAACCCGAACCAGACCGCTACCCTGACGGTTCAGTTCGACCCGACTTCGGCGGGTGCGGCGACGGGTACGCTGAATCTCTCAAGCAATTCATCGACCGGGTCTTCGACCTCAATCGCCCTAACCGGCTCGGGAGTGCCGGCGCTCAGCTCGCTTTCCTGCGCCAGCTCGTCCGAGACCGGCGCAGGGACCGATGCCTGCACGGTCACCCTGAACACGGCCGCGGCCAGCGGCGGGTTTGCCGTCAACCTGGCCAGCAATAACTCGGATGTCAGCGTGCCTTCTTCGATAACGGTCTCCGCCGGCGCATCCACGGCGAGTTTCTCGGCCACAGTCTCCGCGGTCACCGCCGCTCAGACGGCAACCCTGACGGCGTCGGCCGGCAGCGTCTCCGAGACCTTCGTCCTCCAGCTCACGGCCTCGGTGCCTACGCTGAGCATCAACGCCTCCAGCATCGCCTTTGGCGACGTCACCTTGAACACGCCATCAACACAGTCGCTGACGCTGACTTCAACCGGTACAGCTCCGGTCACGGTCAACTCGGCAACTTTGACCGGAACCGGGTTCTCCGTCTCCGGCGCAACCTTCCCTGTGACTCTGAATCCAAACCAGACCGCGACCTTGAGCGTCGAGTTCGATCCAACCACGGCCGGCGCAGCCACAGGAACGCTGACCATCAGCAGCAACTCCTCCACCAACCCAACCGCAACCATCGCTCTGAGCGGCACCGGGCAATCCAGCGGAGCCTATCAAGTTGATCTAACCTGGGATGCGCCGTCCAGTTCGCCCGATCCGGTTGCCGGCTACAACATTTACCGCGCCCCCAGCGGCAGCTCCTCCTATACGCTGATGGGTTCGGTATCGAGCAGCGAGCTCGCTTATACGGACAGCAGTAACATTCAGGACGGGCAAACCTATGACTACATCGTCGAGAGCGTCGATGCCTCCGGCAACGAAAGCGTTCCCTCGAACATGGCCAGCGTGAGCATTCCGTAGGCGGGGCGAGCACGCGGAGGCAGATTCCGCCGAATACCCTAAGCGCGGATGGAAATGAGATCGTTCCTTTCCATCCGCGCCGATTCCGTCTCCCGATCTAAACGCTGATAGGTTTCGGAGGTTAGATCACTCGGACTTAGCACAGCCGACGTAACGATGATTCCGTTGCAAATGAGAAAGCGGCCGAGAAACTGGCTCAGAATTTGCTCGAATTCTTCCGGCATGTTTGCGAGAGGCCGCGCGTGAAATGTGCCTTCGGCTGTCTCGATGGTTACCTGCACGTCCTTAAAATCGAGCCAGCGGCGAGTCAAAGGGAACCAGGCCTTGTAGAGGCTTTCCTTGGCGCTGAAAAGCACCCGGTCCCAGCAATAGCCACGGGGAGCGGTGCGCAGCCAGGCAATCTCCCCCTCCACGAGAATGCTCTCCACTACGTCCTCTGGCAGCGCGTCGTGGACCTCCGCGTCGATTCCCAACGTGGCTAATTGGCTGTACCCGGCCACGGCGGCGGCGCGATAGCCGGCGCAGTGCGTGATGCTGCCGATCACGCCGGGCGGCCATAGCGGCTCGCCCGAGGCGCCACGCAGGATGGGAGCTTGCGGCACTCCGAGTTCACCCAGGGCCTGCCTAGCCAGCGACCGACCAGTTGCAAATTCCTGCAACCTGCTCTCAACGGCATTCCCGATCTGAGCTCGCTCCTCGGGAAAAATCAAAGCCGACTGATGATCGCTCCACGTTTCGGCAGAGACGACGCCGCGCGGCAGCAACTTCTCCATCATGGGCGAACTCCTTTCCCCACAGGACGTCGTGAAGCGTGGCAGACGCGCGGTTGTATCGGGACGCGCTGCCTCGAGGACGAGCTTCCTTCAGCTCGCAGCCTGTTCGAGCTCGGTCAACTTCTCAGAATGAGGGAGGCGGGTTCGAGTTTCCGAAACCAATGCGAGCAGGTCCTGGTCGAAGATTGACTTCCGGCGGTCGGCAAGTTCGGTAAAGCGCCGGTAAACCGCATCGAGATCCACGGCGTCGAGCTCGACACCGAGTTCTCGCAGCCGCTGCGCGAGCGCAGTTCTGCCGGAATGCTTGCCGAGGACAAGACGGTGATCGGAAGCTCCCACCGATGAGGGTTCCATGATTTCGTACGTAAGCGGGTTGGCGAGAATTCCATGTTGATGGATGCCGGCTTCGTGGGCAAATGCGTTTCTGCCCACTACGGCCTTGTTCGGCGGTGGTCCGAAGCTGATGATTTCAGAAAGCAGCCTGCTGGTAGCGCAAAGACGATTGAGGACGAGAGAGTGCGTGCACGGAAATTCGTCTCTCCGCACCATCATTGCCGCGGCGACCTCTTCCAAAGCAGCATTGCCCGCACGTTCGCCAATTCCATTTACCGTACATTCCACCTGGTCGGCGCCGGCAGATACCGCCGCCAGCGTATTGGCCACGGCCAAACCGAGATCATTGTGACAATGGGCGGACAAGGTAACGCAGGCCACTTGCGGAAGGCGAGCGTGGAGCGTCTCAAATATGGCCGCGTAGTCTCTCGGCGTGGAATAACCAACCGTATCCGGAAGATTGATGACTTTGGCGCCGGCCTCGATGGCGGCCGAAACCATCTGGCAGAGAAAATCGGGATCGGTGCGCGTCGCGTCTTCCGGAGAGAACTCCACTTCATCCGCGCAGGTCGCGGCCAGCCGAATCATCGCGTGGGCTTGCTCGAGGGCCTGCGTTCGCGAGATCTTTAACTTGTAGATAAGGTGAATATCTGAGCTGGCCAGAACCACGTGAATGCGCGAGCGTGCAGCCGGCGTCAAAGCGCGACCCGCCGCTTCGATATCTTCCTTTCGAGCGCGCACCATGGAGGCAATGACCGGGCGCCGAACCTCCTCGCTGACTCTCTGAATGGCGCGGAAATCTCCGTCGGAAGCCGCCGCGAACCCGGCTTCAATGACGTCGACTCCGAGGGCTTCGAGCGCGTGAGCCATGCGGAGCTTCTCCTGGACGCTCATGCTGCATCCAGGAGATTGTTCACCATCTCTTAACGTAGTGTCGAAAAATACGATACGTTTGGGGTTCATCGGCTACCTATTTCTACTCTTGGCGTTGCGGTGCGAATCGCAAGCACTAGACGAGCGCGAGAAATGACAGGGCGTATTCCGAGAATGCTATTTTTGGGGGATGGTTCATAGTACTCCACAAGTCCCGTTGCGTGGCGCTCGAAGCCGCTGAATTCTAAAAGAAATTTCTCGACTTAATAAGTAAACTTTGCTGAATCGATCCCCGTCTACCAAGCAAACCTGTAAGTGTTGTTGCACTGTTGTGTTCAACGGTGGAAGGTGCCTTGAGTTTTCATAGAAGGTCATTCAGCGGTCACGAGTAATCCACTTCAATTACCTAAGTGCATGCGTCTCTGTTACGAGCAAAGGAGAGCTCGAATCCCTGAACAGCTAGAACTGAATTCGTGCTAACCTAGCGCCATTCCCCCCGCTAAATCCCCCTCAACCTTCGTGTGCTTGCATCACGCCGGCGTCTTTAGCTCTTCATCCACGTGTTTAGGGAGATTGTCCCGGAGAATGCAAATGCAGTTCGACCCGGAAGTAAGAACGATTCGCGAAGCCGTCGATGCAAGGGCCGCAGCGCAGCCGGACAATTTGTTTCTGATCAGCGCAGAAACCGGCGGCTCCCTTTCATTTCAGGAAATGCGGTCGCGATCGATCTCTTTCTCAGGTGCACTGCGGTTCATGGGACTGGAAGCCGGGGACAAGGTCGCCTTCCTGATGGACAACGGTCTTGCCGCCGCCGAGATTTTTCTGGGAACGATTTATGGCGGCTATGTATTGGTGCCGCTGAACGTGCGCGCGGGCGCAGTCCAATTAACTTACATGCTGGAGCATTGCGATGCGAAGGTTGTATTTGTCGCGCCGCAATACGCCGAATTGCTGCACGAAGCCCTGGGCGGAGTCCGGCGGGAAATTCGCATAATCGAGGCGGCCAATGATGAATTGCTGCCCGCGCTCAATTCATCTTCAGAAGAGCTGCCTCCCTTGGATCCGGCAGGCAAGGACGTAGCTCTATTGATGTACAGTTCCGGGAGCACGGGCAAACCCAAAGCGGCGATTCATACCCACAGGTCCATTCTTGCGCACGGGCGCAATTCCATCGAAGCGCATCGCCTCACAGCAGACGACCGGTCGCTCTTGGTCCTGCCTCTCTATCACATCAATGCGGAGTGCGTGACGCTCATTCCCACGTTGTTAAGCGGCGGCTCGGTGGTTGTGGCCCATCGTTTTGCCGTAAGCCGGTTCTGGGACTGGATCGACGAATTCCGGGTGACCTGGTCGGCGCTGGTACCCACCATCATCTCCGAGCTTGTGGATTGGGACGACCCCGGCAAAGATGGCCGCGCCGAAGCATTTGCGCGCATCCGCTTTTTCCGTTCCTCGTCCGCTCCGCTTGCGCCGGCATTGCACCGGCAATTCCTCGAAAAGTTCAAATTGCCTCTCATTCAGGCGATGGGGTCAACCGAAGCAGGCAATGTCTTCTCCAATCCAGTCCCACCCGGCGCCAACAAAATTGGTTCTCCAGGGCTGCCCTGGGGCTTTGAGGCGCGCATCGTGGATCGGCAGGGCGCAGACGTGCCGCCTGGCGAATCGGGAGAAGTGATCCTTAGAGGCCCGGGATTGATGCGGGGCTATTACAAGGATGAGGAAGGGACGGCTGCAGTCCTCGACAGCGAGGGATGGGTGCACACGGGAGATCTGGCGCGCCGGGACGAAGATGGGTACTTCTTTGTTGTGGGCCGCTCCAAGGAACTCATCATCAAGGGAGGCGTCAACATTGCTCCTCGCCAGATCGATGAGGTTCTCGAGTCGCATCCGGCGGTGCTGGAAGCAGCGGCAGTCGGGGTTCCCGATCGATACTTCGGCGAGGATGCCGTGGCCTTTGTGGCCTTGCGGCGGGACATGACCGCCGACGAGAAAGAGCTGCTCGCCTTCTGCGAGACCCGGCTCGGCCATTTCAAAACTCCGTCGCGAATTCATTTTGTCGAAGAGCTTCCGAAAGGCCCGTCCGGAAAAGTGCAGCGGCTTCGCCTGCTCGATCCGGATGTGCTCGCCATGGCCGCTGCCGCCACGCAAGTCAGAGCGGCGTGGGAAGTCAAGAGCGGGAGCGGCGGGACGGCAGCGCCCTCAACCGCACCCGACGGTCCCGCGGTTGAAGAGATCATTGCCGCAGCATGGGCGAAGGTGCTCGGCATACCCGAAGTTGATCGAAATGCAAACTTCTTTGCCCTGGGCGGGCACTCGCTGTTGGCCATTCAGTGTTTGGCAAAGCTTCGGGAAAAGCTTCCGATTACCCTTTCGCTGCCGGACTTTCTCGAATCGGGCAATGTGAATGCACAGGCTGCGCTGGTCAGGCAGCGCATGCAGCTTGCCGGCGCCGCCCTGGGCGCGCAGGGCGCGGATCAGCCATCCAATCCCGGGAATTCGTTGTTGCAGCCAAACGCACCCGCCGCCGAAGAAACAATCCCCCACATCGATTCCTCGCTCCCTCGCCCGCTCAGTCCGGCGCAGCAACGCCTGTGGTTCATGGAGCTGCTGAATCCCGATATGCCCGTTTACAACGAGGCCGAAGCGGTTTCGTTGACCGGCAAGCTCGACACCGGGGCCCTCGAAAGCGCGCTGAATGTGATTGTGTCGCGGCACGACGTCTTTCGATCGACCATTGAAACGATCGACGGCGAACCGCACGCCGTCATTCACGAGAAATGGCCTTTGCGCGTCAAGCACATTGACCTGAGCGATATGCCGGAGGAGGCGCGCCAAACGGAAGTTGACCGTTTGCTGATCGGCGAGCCTCGAATTCGCTACCGCCTGGAGCTGGAACCCGGGATTCGAGTCACCCTGATCAAGCTGGGCGCCGAGGAGCACGTCCTTCTCCTCATGATGCACCATATTATTTGCGATTGGTCGTCTGAGGGCGTGATATGGAGGGAGCTATCGGCACTCTATGCATCTCAGCTCTCGGGAGAGCCGGTCACCTTGCCGGCGTTGCCGATCAACCATGCCGACTATGCTGCCTGGCGGCAACAGAAGCTCGATTCGGCCGGCGTCGAAGAAGATCTGGCGTTCTGGGAGAAGGAACTCCGCGGAGCTCCGGCGCTGCTGGAGCTGCCTGCGGACCGGGAGCGTCCCGCTCAAAGAACGTATAGCGGAGGCCGGATACGCCGCAAGTTGAACGCGGCTTTGACAGAGGCGCTGCGCAACACCAGCCGCAGGGAACAAGCCAGCCTGTTTACCATCTTTGCTGCCGCTCTCGATACACTTCTTTACCGCTACACCGGCAGTGACGATGTGCTCCTGGGCATTCCACTCGCGGACCGCGATCAGCCGGAACTTGCATCCGTCATCGGATTTCTGCTACACGTCAACATCCTGCGCACCCGGATTACGGGCGAGATGACCTTCCGGGAGCTGATTGCGCGGGTGCAAAAGAGCGTGCTCGACCTGTACGTTCATCGCGCCGCTCCTTTTGAGCTGCTGGTGCGGAAGCTGAGGCCGGAGCGAAACCTGAGCTATTCTCCACTCTTTCAGGTGATGCTCAACTGGCGGGAGCGCGACCAGTTGCTTCCCTTCATCGGCATGGAGGGGCTGCGCATCGAATCGCTGATGGCGCACGCGAATACTTCGAAATTCGACCTGCTGATGTTCGCCACCGATACCGGCGATGAAATCTGGATCGAGCTCGAATATAGCGATGAGCTTTTCAACCAGGAACGCATTGCAAGGATGCTCGATCACTTCCAGGCGGTTCTGGAATCCGTAGCCGACGATACCCAGGCCCAAATCAACCATGTGCCGATTCTGACCGCGGAAGAGCGGCACCAGCTGCTGCATGGGTGGAACGATACGGCGGCTGAGTATCCGCGGGAGCTGTGCGTCCATCAGCTCTTCGAAGAGCAGGTGAACAAGACTCCCGATGCCGTGGCCCTGGTGTTTGAAG
>JASHTS010000141.1 GCA_030040425.1 Acidobacteriaceae bacterium
TCGGCACTCGGCTCGCCTTACATTCCCGTGGATAGCTGGGTCTATCCGGCCATGCTGCGGCTCTACAGTCTGGGCTATGTGGACAGCGTGTTTCTGGGGTTGCGTCCCTGGACGCGCGCCAGCGTGCAGCACATGCTCGAAGAGACCGGCGCGCGCATGGAAGATGCGGACACAGACGGCAACCCGGCGGCAGACGAGGCGCAGGAAATCTACGACGCGCTGAACCAATTCCTGAACCAGGACGTGCAGGGACCGTGCCTGACGCACCAGGGCGAGACGCGCATCGAGTCGGTGTACACCGTGGGGCGCGCCATCAGCGGCACGCCCCTGCGCGACAGCTATCATCTGGGCGCAACCGAGATCAACGACTACGGCCGCCCGTACGAGGGCGGGTTCAACGACTATTCGGGCGCAAGCGGTTATGCGGCCGCCGGCCGGTTCACGCTCTATGTGCGCGGCGAGTTCGAAGGCGCCCCCTCGGCCACGGGCTACTCGCAATCGCTGGCGCAGGCGCTCTCCACCGTGGATGGAACGCTGTTCTATGTGCCCTCGAGCACGCCTCCTTACGCGAACACGGCGACGATTTACAACCAGGCGACGATTCCCCTGGGACCGATTGCTGCGGCCACGGATGGCCGGTTTCTGGAGGCCTACGTCTCGGCTCAGGTGCTCAATCACGTGATCTCGTTCGGCAAACAGGACCAGTGGCTGGGCCCCGCGCTGGGCGGGAGCATGGCGTGGTCGAACAACGCCGAGAACATTTATGGTTTGGAGATCAACCGCATCGAGCCGCTGCACGTGCCCGGGCTCTCGCGCTTGTTTGGTCCGTTCCGCTACGAGTTCCTGGTTGGCCCGCTGCGCGGTCACACCTATATGCCCAACGTGGCCTGGGAGGCGGCGCCTTCCGACAAGCTCGCCAACGTAATCAATCCCGGCGACCCCTGGGTGCACATGGAAAAGGTCAGCTTCAAGCCCACGGAGAACCTGGAGCTCGGCTTCGAGCGCACGGTGATCTGGGGCGGCAAAGGGCATGCGCCCATCAACCTGCACAGTTTTTTGAAGAGCTTTTTCAGCGTGCAGAACGTGCCCGGCACAGAGAAGAACGGCGCCGGCGATCCCGGCGCGCGCTTTGGCGCTTTCGACTTCTCTTACCGGCTGCCCTTCGTGCGCAAATGGCTCACGCTCTATACCGATTCCGAAGTCCACGACGACGTGAGCCCCATTTCCGCTCCGCGCCGCAGCGCCATCCGTCCGGGAATTTATCTTTCTCATTTGCCCGGCATTCCGAAACTCGATGTGCGCGTGGAGGCGGCATCGACCGCGCCCGCTGCTGTGGACGTGGGCACCAATCAATTCGGCCACTTCATGTACTGGGAGGGAATCCAGAAGCAGGGTTACACCAACCAGGGCCAGATCTTCGGCGACTGGATCGGGCGCGAGGCCAAAGGCGGGCAGGCGTGGTTGACCTATCACCTGAGCGGCGATGAGTGGCTGCAGGTGAGCGCCCGCAACCAGAAGGCGGCGAGCGAGTTTATTCCCGGCACGTACACGAATACCACCGCGACCTGCACGCTTCAGAATCCCTGCACCACGCCGGGAGGAACGACGCTCAACGATCTCGAGTTCGAGGCGGTGAAGCGCATCGGCCAGGATTTCGAGGTGAATGGCAGCTTCACGCTCGAGCACTGGAAGGCGCCGATCTATCTGCCCGGCGAGCAGACGGTGACCACCACCGGCATTCAGGTGACGTGGTACCCGCAGCGGAAAGTCAGCTTTTAGCCTCGGGTGCCACGACTTCGAGGGTGAGTGCGCGCACGCTATTCCGCAAAAATCTCGGCAAGTACCGCGAGAGTTGCACTTAGAGTCGCTGGCGAGAGCTGACCGAACCGCTTCACGAGCCGAACCTTGTCCACAGTCCGGATTTGATCCAGCAAAATGAGCCCGTTTTTCCGCGCGTGCCGAAGCGGGATGCGGAACGGCGCCGGATGGCTGCCGGTAGTCATGGGGGCGACCATGACCGTGCGCAGATAATCGTGCATTTCAGGAGGAGAAATTACCACGCAGGGACGGGTCTTTTGAATTTCGCTGCCGACGGTCGGATCAAGCTTCACCAACCAAATATCACCGCGCCTCACAGAACGCCGGTTCACCATGACCAATCCGCATCCGCTTCGTTAGCAAATTCAGGCATCACCAGCGCATCATCGCCGCGGGCTGCGATTTCCCTGCTGGCTTCAGCCCAGCCGTCGCGTGGTGCGCACCTGGGCCGGCGCAAGACCAGGGTGTTTCCCTCCAGCAGGATTTCCGCCTCATCTTCAAGGCCGGCCTGCTGGAGCAGCGGTTTGGGAATAAGGATTCCCCGCGAATTTCCCATGCGCCTGATGGTCGTCAGCATGCTTTCTCCATGGAATAACAATGTTATCACATGACGGACTCCGCACGATTTGGAGATGGGAGGCGTTACTTCGCCCGCGGATGGGTCTTGTCGTAAACCTGCGTGAGCTGCGCGGTGGTGAGCTGGGTGTAGCGCTGCGTGGTGGAGAGCCGCTCGTGGCCGAGCAGCTCCTGAATGGCACGCAGATCGGCGCCTTCTTCGAGCAGGTGCGTGCCGAAGGCGTGGCGCAGCGTGTGCGGATGCACGTCGGAAGACAGCCCGCGCTGAATGGCGATGCGCTTCACGATGCGGCCCACGCTGCGCGTGGTCAGCCGGGCCTGGGTTTTCCCGTTTACGCCGCGCAGTTGCAGGTTGAGAAACAGCGCGGGCGACTGCACCGCGCCCTCGCTGCGGGCCGCGGCCAGCCGCGCGGCGCGCTCCACCAGGTAAACGCGCACCGCAAGAGCAGCCGCGTCGCCGAGGGGCACATAGCGCTGCTTCTGCCCCTTGCCGCGCACCAGAACGGCTTCATTGGCCCAGTGAACGTCGTCGAGGTTGAGGCCGGTAAGCTCGGCGTTACGGATGCCGCAGCCATAAAGCAGCTCGAGAATGGCGCGGTCGCGCGCGGGCCAGCTGGCGGCATCGTCGCGCACGGAATCGACCACGCGATTCATCTGCTCGATCGAAGGCACGCGGGGCAGGTGCTTGGGCAGTTTGGGCGTAGAGACGAGCGCGGCGGCGTTCTGCTCGATGTGCCCGGTGCGGGCGAGCCATTTGAACCAGCTGCGGATGGCGGCGAGGGCGCGCGCGGCGCTGGCCTTCGACAGGCCGCGATCGTAGAGAGTGCCCAGATACGCGCGAATGTGCGTGTGCTCGATGCGGGCCACGTCGAAGTTCTTTTGGGCGCCCGCGGCGCGCGCGCCGAGATGGGAAGCGCAGAGCCAGGCCGCAAAATTCTCGAGCTCGCGGCGGTACGCGCGCAGCGTGTGCGCGGAGGCGCCGCGCTCATTCTGCAAAACGCCGATGAAATCGACAACCAGCTTGGCGGGGGACGTCCCGGGCCCGGCAGAGACGCTCACGACGGCTCCTTCTCAGGGAGAAGATGAGCAGACGGGGAATCAGGTTTGTTGCCGGTCAAATCTCCGGTCAAGTTTCTGGCCAAGGCTCCGCCGGGAAAGACGCGGAGGCCCGCGGTAGCCGGAGCTGTCGGCGCTTCTGTCGCGCCCGCGGCACGCCGCTGCTCGCGGGGATGATGCATGCGATGCACGGCCTTGAGGCGTCCGAGCGCAAGATGCGTGTAAACCTGGGTGGTGGAGATGTCGGCGTGGCCGAGCAGCATCTGCACGCTGCGCAGATCGGCGCCGTTTTCCACCATGTGCGTGGCGCAACTGTGGCGCAGCTTGTGCGGGCTTGCGGAGCTCGACGCCATCTTGACCAGATGCCACACCCACTGGCGGGTGAGCGGCATGCCGCGCAGGGAAAGAAAGAGCCGCGCCCCGCTCGAGCGCGCAAGCCCGCCCTGGCGCGCGGTGCTGATGCGCTCGAGATGCGGCCGGCCCTCGCGGAGATACTCTTCGAGAGCGGCGATGGCCGTGCGCCCCAGGGGCACGATGCGCTCCTTGTCACCCTTGCCGCGCACCTGCACGCGGCCTGCATCGAGCGCGAGATCGCTGGTGGAAAGCGAAGTGACCTCGGAGACCCGCAGCCCGCCGGCGTAGAGCAGCTCGAGGATGGCCCGGTCGCGCAGCGCCGTGGCGTTGGCCTTGGGATGCGTGGCCGCCATGTTGGCGCGCTCCAACATCTCCGCCACCTCCGGCTCGGCCAGCGACTTGGGCAGAACCTTCCACGTCTTCGGCGATTCGATGTTGACCGTGGGATCGTGATGGACGCGCCGGTCCAGCAGCAGCCACCGGTAAAAGCCGCGCAGGCAGCTCAGCTTGCGCGCCGCCGTGCGCGAATCGATGCCGTGCGCACGCAGATGCTCGAGGAACGAGGCTACGTCGGCCTGGACCGCGGTCAGCAGCACGCCGTTGCGGCCCTCGATGAATTCGGCGAAGGTGCGCAAATCGCCGAGGTAGGCTTCGCAGGTGAGCGGACGAAGACCTTTTTCCACGCGCAGATAAGCCTGGTAGTCCTTGAGGAGAGAAAGATTGGCTTGGCCGTCCACACCCCGATTATCCCTTGTTCACGATGAGCGCCCGCCTGCGCCCGCAGCCTCACCGAACCACTTTCATCAAGGGATCAACATCGGCAATAAGAAAGGCCTTGCAATTCATGCGCATTTCTATGCGATCAACAGAAGAGCTCGTTACCGGGATGGCTCAAGAAGACGCGCCCGCATGCAACGGGCCGTGGTTTTCGAAGAGAATGGAAGAAGAATGAATGGAGCGAGAAAGGCTGGGGGTTCGGACGGGAAGGTGCATTCGAGCGAAATCGAGGCGCGCGCGTGGACGGCGCGGGAGTTTGAGCGGCTGGTGTTCGAGGGCAACCCGCGCGTGGCCGTGTTCGATTGCGATGGTACGCTGTGGGGCGGCGATGCCGGCTACGGCTTCATGGAGTGGTCGCTGGAGCAGGGACTGGTCTCGCGGGCCACGAGCGACTGGATCGACAACCGCTATCGCGCCTATCGCGCCGGCCAGGTGAGCGAGCTGGAGATGTGCGGCGAGATGGTGCAGATCTATGCCGGCCTGCGCGAGCAGGAGCTGCGCGCGGCGGCGGAGCGCTATTTCAACGAGTTCGTGCGCGGACGCATTTTTCCTGAGATGGCGGCGCTGGTTGCCGGGCTCAAGAAAGCCGGCGTGGCCCTGTGGGCAGTGAGCTCGACCAACCGCTGGGTGGTGGACGAGGGCGCCCGCGCCTTCGGCATTCCGGCAGAGCGCGTGCTGGCAGCCGAGGTGCGCGTGAACGGCGGCGTGATTACGGGTGAACTCAAGGACGTGCCCACCGACGAGGGCAAGGCGGCCGCGCTCCGGCGCATGGGTCTGCCTCAGCCCGACGCGGTTTTCGGCAACTCGCTCCACGACCTGGCGATGCTCGAGATGGCGCGGCGCGCCTTCCCGGTGAATCCGTCTCCCGCGCTGATCGAAGAAGCGGGCAAACGAGGCTGGGGCTATTTCCGGCCTGCGGAGGCGGGCCATTTTGAAGCGGCGGTGACCGGGGAGTAACCGCGTGCTCGATCGGAATGGCGCCAGAGTACGTCCACGGCCCGGGATTCCGGCAGACCCTGTCAAAAACGCACCACTATCGGCGCCCGCCGCACCCTGCATCTCTTTTATTTCGTTTACACTGGAGGCGTGGAAGACGGCTCGTCCAATGCCGGACCGCGCACGCCTGGCCCGGCACTCCGCTTTGTGGCCGCCGCGTTGATTGTGCGCGACGGCGAGGTGCTCATCGGCCAGCGGCGCGTGGACCAGCCCATGGCTCTCTTGTGGGAGTTTCCCGGCGGCAAAATCGAGCCAGGCGAAAGCCCGCAGCAGGCGCTCGCCCGGGAATTGACTGAGGAATTGGGCATCGCGGCGAGCATCGGGCCGCCGGTCACACGCATCCGCCACAATTACCGCCACGGGGGCGCCGTCGATCTGCAATTCTTTTCCGTGCGCGAATTTGCGGGCGAGATCCAGAACCGCATCTACCAGCAGGTGCGCTGGGTGAAGCTGGCCGAACTGCCCGACTATGAATTTCTTGCCGCCGACCGTGGCCTGATTCGCGACCTGGCCGCGGGCAAGCTGCTTTAGTCGCAAAGCGCTTGCCGGGCGCAAATCCCCGCAAAATAATTGGCGACTGTGAAGACAGGAATGGGGTATTCTTTCCGCGGCTCAAAAAGCCCATCCCAGGAAAACCAGACTACCTGCCTAGACCTGTCGCACGCCGTCCCTCCCCTGGCGCAAGCGGAACCGGTTCTGTGCAAGCGGTTTCAAGAACGGAGACGAGATATGGAATGGTATCTGTTGGCGCTGAAGCGCTATGCCGAATTCAATGGCCGCTCGCGGCGCAGGGAATATTGGCAGTTTACTCTCTACAACATCGTCAATCTTCATGGCGTTGTACCTTGCTGGACTTGCCCTGCTGCTGGTGATGCGCGGCAGCTTCTCCTGGCTGTTCTTCGGCCTGGCTTTCCTTTACTGGCTGGCGGTGCTGGTGCCGGGCCTGGCGGTTTGCGTGCGCCGGCTGCACGATATCGACAAGAGCGGCTGGTTCATTCTGGTCAGCCTGATTCCCGCCGTCGGCGGCATCATTCTCCTCGTCCTTCTCTGCCTCGATGGAACGCCCGGCGACAACCGCTACGGCCCCAGCCCGAAGGCCATCGTGCAGGGACAGGCGACGGCGATCGGCTGACGCAGACCCGGCGCGGATACAAAGTCGACCCGAGGGCCTGCCGAGCTGCAATTTTCTTTCCGCGGACCGGTGTTGATCCGGCTCCGGCGGCAGGAAACGAAGCTGAGGGAAACCTGTGTCCTGCATCCCGGTCAAGGAGTGGACGATTCGATCGGCCACTCCATGCATGGACCAGGGAGACCGCTCTTGACATCGCGTCTTAGCGGTAAGACATGCGCAGGATTGATTCAGGAAGGCGCTCGCCCTGAATGGGGATCTTGGAAGCCGAAGTATTGATTTCATCCAGATCCTCAGCGCTAAGCTCGAGCGAAGCCGAGCCGATGTTCTCCTCCAGCCGATGGACCTTGGTCGTTCCTGGAATGGGAACGATCCAGGCCTTCTGCGCCAGCAGCCACGCCAGTGCGATTTGTGCAGGAGTCGCATTTTTTCGCTGGGCGATCTGCTTGAGAACCTCCACCAGCGCCAGATTTGCGTTACGCGCCTCCTCGGTGAACCGGGGAAAGAACGTCCGGAAATCCGTGCTGTCGAATTTCGTTGAGGCGTCAATCTTGCCCGTCAGGAAGCCTTGGCCGAGAGGGCTCCAGGGAACAAAACCGATGCCCAATTCCTCGCAGAGTGGAAGCACCTCCGGTTCCGGGTCTCTCGTCCATATCGAGTACTCGCTCTGCACGGCGGCGACGGGCTGGATTGCGTGCGCGCGACGGATGGTGTTGGCTCCGGCCTCGGAAAGGCCGAAGTGCCTTACCTTGCCTGCCTGAATCAGATCCTTCACTGCGCCCGCGACGTCCTCGATCGGCACGTCGGGATCGACGCGGTGCTGATAGAAGAGATCGATGACTTCGGTCTTGAGGCGCTTGAGCGATGCTCCAGCAACCTGCCTGATATGCTCCGGCCGGCTGTTGAGCCCCGGCCGCCGCTGCCCGTCGGGATCGATATTGAAACCGAACTTCGTGGCAATCACCACTTGTTCGCGATGCGGCGCGAGCGCCTCGCCTACGAGTTCTTCGTTTGTGAATGGGCCGTACGCTTCCGCGGTATCGAAGATTGTTACGCCCCGATCGACTCCGCTTTGGATCACTGCGATGGCTTGCTGTTTTTCGACGGCCTTGCCATAGCCATAACTCAATCCCATGCAACCGAGGCCGAGGGCGGAAACCTCGAGGCCGCTCTTCCCCAATTTGCGCTTTTGCATTGTTCCTCCCTGAGCCTGGTTCCCATCGCTCCCGGATGGCTGATAGCTTGCGGTTCTCCGGTGATCGGCCAGGCGCACCGTGCTATCGCAAAGATCGCTGCCGGCGCGGAGAATCGAACGGCATGCGCCGATCTGCTCGGCACACGCCCTCACGTCACGATAACAGGACGAAGCCCTCAACAAGAGAGCCGATGTCCAGCAATCTTCAGTGCCCCGGTATCATGCCCCACAGCATCACCAGCGTCATGCCGATGACGACCACGCTGGTGCTCCACGCGATCACATCCCCAAGGCGCGAGTTGCGGTGCTCGCCCATCAGGTCCTTGCGATTGATGAGGAGCAGCATGAGAATAATGATCACCGGCAGCAGGACTCCGTTGAGCACCTGCGACCAGATGGCGAACCGGATCAGCAGCGAATCCGGCAGAACCAGCACGGTGACGGCGCCGCCGGCGATCAGAAGCGTGTAGAGCCAGTAGAAGAAGGGCGCCTCCTTGAAACTCTTGTCCACGCCCGATTCCACGCCCAGGCCTTCGCACACGGTGTAAGCGGTGGATAAGGGCAGAATCGACGCGGCAAAGAGCGACGCATTGAAGAGTCCGAAGGCAAAGAGGATAAATGCGTAATCGCCGGCCAGCGGGCGCATGGCCTCGGCTGCGTCCGCGGCCACCTGGATGGCGCCCATGCCGTGGACGAAGAGAGTGGCCGCGCAAGCCACCACGATAAACCAGGCGATCAGATCGGTAAAAAAGCAGCCCACGATCACGTCCAGTCGCGACGCGGGGTAGTCCTTGACCGCGATGCCTTTCTCCACCACCGACGATTGCAGATAGAACTGCATCCACGGAGCGATCGTGGTGCCCACCACGCCGATCACCATGTAGATGTAGCCCTTTTCGCGCCATGCGGCTTTGGGCGGCATGGTGACGGTGGCCATCAGAGCATCGCGCCAGTTGGGCTGCGAGAGC
>JASHTS010000142.1 GCA_030040425.1 Acidobacteriaceae bacterium
ATCGCCAACGACACCGAGCCCAACTTTCTTTTCATCAATCATGGCAATGGAACATTCGAGGAGCGCGCGCTTGACTACGGTGTGGCCTACAACGAGGAGGGCCGTCCTGTATCGAGCATGGGCTCGGATGCCAAGGACTTCGACAACGACGGTTGGGTCGATATCGTCTACAACGATCTGGCCGGGCAGATCTTCGGAATCTTCAAGAATGAAGGCGGAAAATCCTTCAGCGACGCCACCTGGTCCAGCGGGCTCGGTCCGCTGTCGCGGAATTATTCGGGCTGGAGCATCGGATTCGTCGACTAGAACAACGACGGCTGAAAGGACATTTACTCCGCGAATGGCGATGTGGAGGACCTGAGCGACTCATCCCGGCAGCACGACATCATGCTCCGCAATGATGGCGGCAAGGCCTTTCTCGACGCATCCCGCGAGATGGGACCGGACTTCGCTTTCGCCGGCTACCAGCGAGGTTCGGCGTTTGTTGATTTGAATAATGACGGCTTCATGGATCTCGTGGTGACATCGCTTGGCCAGAAGCCGCGAATCCTGATGAATAACGCTCCGGTCAAGAATCACTGGATCATGTTCGATCTGCGCGGACACAAAAGCAATCGCAACGGGATTGGCGCCTCCATCAAGGTAACCACCGGTTCGGGCAGGATCCTCCATAACCACGTGACCACAAGTGTAGGATTCATGTCGTCGAGCGATCGCCGCGCTCACTTTGGCCTCGGCTCCGAAACAAAGATCGACCATGTAGAAATTCGCTGGCCCAGCGGAATTGTGCAGCGGCTCGAACTCGCCGCAGTCGATCAGATTCTGAAAGTCGAGGAGCCCGCAGAGAAACCTTCGAGTTCTTAGAACCGGTTGCATTCATCCGCATTTGCGCGTACAGGCGAAGGCTTGGGCGAGAAACATCGGCGCGCCGAACGGGAACAGGAAGAGGAGCATGCGCATGTCGCAATTTCAGCCTCATCGCGGAACCCGGAGGATAATCTATGCGTAGCGATCGATGTGGGCGATATGTTTCTACGCGGTGGTGAGGCGGGGCGGCGATGACGATTGAGACGAGGATCGCAGAACCGCAGGAACTGACTGCGGCGTCGGTGAAGGGCGCAGTGTGGCTGGCGATAGGGTTTGGCCTGCTCAAGTATGCTCTGTCGACGCTGGGCCAGGTGGCGATCCAGCATGCAGGGTACGGCATTTTTCGCGATGAGCTCTATTTCATTGTGTGCGGCCGGCATCCGGCCTGGGGGTATGTCGATCAGCCGCCCTTCATTCCCTTGGTCGTGCGCACTTCGGAGTTGCTGTTCGGCTTGCAGTCGCTGGCCCTGTTCCGGACCTTTGCCTCGCTGGCGGGCGCCGCGGAGGTGGCGCTGACGGGGTTACTCGCGTGGCGGATGGGCGCCTCCCATTGGGCGCAGGCGCTGGCGATGACGGGAATTCTTTTGGCGCCCATGGTGATGGGGGTGGACGCAACGTTTTCCACGAGCTCGTATGAACCGGTCTTCTGGATGATGGTAGCGCTTGCGCTGATGGAACTGGCGCGGCTGGCGGGAGGCGGGGTTCGCAGCGGCCGGGCGGTGGCGTGGTGGTGGGCGCTGCTGGGCGTGACCGCGGGACTGGGCCTTGAAAACAAGTGGAACGAGTTCTTCTTTCTGGCCTGCGTACTGGTTGCGCTGCTGGTGACAAAACAGCGGAAGCTGCTGGCTTCGAAATGGTTCCCGATTGGTTTTGCGCTGATTGTCCTACTGATCCTGCCGAATCTCCTTTGGGAGGCGCACCGTCACTGGCCGACTCTGGAGCTGCTGCACAACGATCAGGTCAACGGAAAGAACGTGCACGTCGGACCGCTGCAGTTTGTGCTGAACCAGATGCTTGTCTTCGGCCCTCTGATGGCGCCGCTGTGGATAGGAGGCATTCTGTGGCTGCTCTTCAGCCGGGCGGCAAAGATGTTCCGCTTTTTGGGGGTCGCGTATGTGCTGTATCTGCCCCTGATGATTCTTCTGCACGCCAAGGGCTATTACCTGGCGGCCGTTTATCCGCTCTATTTTGCCGCGGGGGCGGCCGCCTGGGACCTTCTCTTCCGCAAGGCCTGGTTGCGGCGCGGGCTCACGCCCGTCTATGTGGCGATGCACGTGCTCGTCATCGCCATCCTGTTGCCGGTCATTCTCCCCGTGCTGACCCCGGCAAAAATTCTTGCCTACCAACAGCGGCTGCATCTCGAGCCCCCCAAAATGGAGAATGGCGCCACCGCGCCGCTGCCGCAGTACTACGCTGACATGCTGGACTGGCGGCACAAGGCGGATCTACTGGCGGACGCCTGGCAGTCGCTGCCCGAGGCGGAGCGTGCGCAGGCGGTGATCTACGCGGAGAATTATGGCGACGCGAGCGCGGTGAACGTGTATCGGCCCGATGTGCCGGAAGCCATCAGCGGGCACCAGAACTACTTTTTCTGGGGACCGCGTGCGTATACGGGCAAGGTGATGATTGTCTTCGGTGACAGCCGTAAGGACCTCGAAAGCCGGTTCGACTCCGTTGAGGAGTTTGCACGCGATACCAATCCTTATTTAGAGCCTTATGAGCGCGGACCTGTCTTTATCTGCCGCGGCCTGCATGGAAACCTCGAAACCTTATGGCCGAAAGTGAAGTTCTGGTATTAGGGCTCTCGAAGGAGTCCGGCCCGCCTCAACTCACCAAAGTGCTCATTGGACCGGTGTGCGGGAGGCCATCCGCCGTATGGGCGGATGACCTTCACCGCTGGCGTTTAGGAGCGCCGGTCTGAAGATCTTTGCCGATCTCAGAAGTTGGGCTTTACGTCGGCATCCGCTGCAATCGTCCGCAGCTTTGACACGATCGTGTTGGGGTCATCGCTTAGCTTGACGAACGTTGTTTGGTTGGCCGAGAGTCGCGAGATCACCGGAGAACTTCCGCGCAGCAATGCCTCGGACGGAAGCCGATAAAGATGTCCGGTTTCCCGCTCGATGTACGCCCCGGGCTGTTTAATGTTTTCCCACGTAAACTCACTCAGCACTACTGTGGTCGCTCCACTTTCTGATGTCTTCATTACCATTTTTTTCTCCTCTGTTTCAGGGTTGGATCTCTCCATCGACAGCACGCAAAGCAAGTCTCCACTGCGTAGCGAGGCAACGATCTTGGGAGGCGCACCTCTACCTGCGCCGGAGCCGCCCCATCCGCTGGGGAGCACTCGACAAGCTTTGCAGGACGCATCCTCCGGCGAAGCCGTGGCTGTTTGGAGGTGTTAGCAAGTGCTGGCGCGAAGCCTCGAGCGCGCTTCGCGAGCAGGACTTCAAGACTAAGGCGAGCAGTCGAAAGCACAATGGGAATGGACGTTCCAACAGGCCCATGCAGGGTCCCTGTTTTCGCGCCAAGCCGCGTCGAGTTTTCTGCCCTGTGTCTCGATCCAGGCTTATTGCCCTACGCCTCATTGCAACGGAAGGCTCTGCCGCCGGTTTGTGGACCGAGCCGTTTTCTTCTTTACCTTTGGAGCCCGGCTTGCCATCGGGGCGACTCGCGCGTACCTGCGGATGGCGGCACTCTTGGCGCTGTAAGCTTGAATGAAGTATCGCGCCTTTGCGGGCATTTCTTCGCGCGGCGTACTCGGGTTTACCCTAGCTCTCCGATGACAAACTACACCTCGAATCCCCGCTGAGGCAAGAGGCAGTATGTCTATTTTCGAAGAAGAAACTCTCCAATTGCGATCCCATCAAATCAAGAAGCGGCATAGTTCATCGTTGCAATCGGAGATGGCCACAAGAGCGCGCTCTCTTGCGGCACTTTGGTGTTGTTGTCGCCCATTCGGAAGTTACCTCTTCGCCGACAACCGCCGAGTCACCGGTTCCTCGCCGTCGATCGAACCAGGCAAGGAGAGCATGCCATTGAGCCGCGCGGCAGCTGCTTCAAGGTGTGACCTGCCGAGGTGTGACTTGCCGAGGTGCACGTATCGCTTCACCATGCATATACGGCCGTGACGCATAACCGGGGAAGTTGAATTCAGGTGGGCTGGCCGGGCGGAGGCAGCTCGATGCTCTGCGAGAGCTCGTCCGGCGCGGCGGCGCGCAGTCTCGCCATGGTTTGGTCGCTCTGGTGGAGCAGTTCCTGCACACGAAGGGCAGTGGCCGTGGCGCGGCGAAGCGAATTGCGGATGGCGCGTGCGGTGGTGCGGCTGAGAGAGCAACGCTGACGGGAGTTAGGCAGCCAGGAGACCGTGGTCTCGGAATCGATATGCAGGGTCGTCAATAATCTAACCATACGCCAGGGTTAGATGCCGGGCGAGCCGGGGCTCCCGGCAATTTGTTCATGCCATCGCATCGCCGTTTCGTGTCATGCGCAGAATGGCGCGGCGACGGCGGTCAGCGGCGTCCGGCGCGGTTGCGACTATCGTACTTGCAGCAAACAAGCGGAAAAGCGCCGTGGAGCGGGACGGAGGAGACTTGTGGCGCCCTTGATCGTACTGGTTGTTTCGGTCGTCGTTTTCCGGCTGTGCGGATGGGCCGGCGTGGCTGTGTTCCAGGATTGGAGCTTCATTCTGCGCGCGGCGCTCTGCGTGATGTTCCTTCTCACCGCCTCTGCTCATTGGGGCAAGCGGCGTCCTGATTTGATCAGGATGGTTCCTTCTCGTTTCCCGCGCCCCGGCCTCATCGTGACTGTATCGGGGTTGCTGGAAATTCTGGGAGCGATCGGCCTGCTCTTGCCGGGCACCGCACGGGCGGCGTGCATTTGCCTGGCGCTACTCCTGGTGGCGATGTTTCCTGCCAACGTGCATGCCGCGCGCCGGCGCCTGACCATTGCGGGGCAGCGTGTGCCCACCCTGCCGCTGCGAAGCGCGATCCAGCTTGTCTTTTTGGCGACTTTGATGGCCGCGGCGTTTCTCCCTTAGCGTTGCCGCGAGGGCGGCGATTGGCCGCCGCACTACCGGCTACCGTTTTGCGGCCGATTGTCCAGTCTGTGCCGCTCCGCGCGCAGTTCTTCCCACGCCGGCAAGCGAGGGGCTGAGATCGAAATCCGCCGCGGGGAAGCCACCGGCCACGAGCTTCGAAATCTCAGCCTCGGCATCCTTGCGGTCGCCCAGGGCGGCGTACGTTTGCGCCGCGTTGAACTCGACGCGTGCATTGGCGGGAGCGAGGGCCAGCGCCTGATTGAGCAGCTTGAGAGACTCCTGACGGCCGCCTGGCTCTGAGGAAAGAATGGCGGCGAGATCGGAGAGCACCAGGGGATCGTTGGGATCGTTCTTCAGCGCTTCGCGGCACATTCTCGCGGCCTGCGCAAAGTTACGCCTGGCTTTTTCCTGCTCGCCCGGCGCACGGGAGTAGGCGACGGCCAGGCTCCACCACGCGTGGTAATCCGTGTTGCTGAAGTCGAGCGCGTTTTCGTAATCCGCCGCAGCTTCCGCGTACCGTTTTTGCCGCAGATCGAGATCGCCCAGGCTGTCCCAGGCAGAAAACGATGGCGCCAGGCGAAGGGATTGCTCGAGCGCATTGCGGCTTTCATCAAAGTAGCCGGTATGGCCAAGCGAAGCGCCGAGGCTGCTGAGAAGTGCAGGATTGGCGGGCGCGACGTTGAGCGCTCGGCGAAAATCGCCGGTGGCCGCGTTGTAATCTCCCCGGTTGAATTCGAATTTCGCCAGTTGCGCGTAGGAGTCGACGGAATCGGGATGAAGCGCGATGTCGCGCTGCCAGGATTCAATGGCTTTGTCGGGTAATCCCATGGCGGCGTAAGCCTGGGCGAGCCCGCGGTAGGCGCCATCGTTCTGGGGATCGACGCTCAAGACCTGCTCGAACTCCGTCACCGCCTCGGGATAACGCTCCTGAACCAGGCGCACGCGCCCGAGAGCCAGCGCCACCTGAGGAATGGCGGCGGTTCGGCGCAGGTGGATGAAGGCCAGCACGGAACCCACGCCGAGCACCACCGCGGCCACGCCGGCAAGCACCCACCGCATGCGCAGATCGTACTTCACCTTCGTCGCATCGCCGAACGTGTCTTCCTTGGCAGCCAGCGCAGCGGCAGCTTGCGCTGATGCCGCAAGCTGCCTGCTGCGTTCCTCGGCCTCGAGGTCGAGAATCATTTCCGTGGCCGACTGGTATCTTTGCGCCATGTCTTTGTCCAGCGCGCGGGCCATGATTCCATCCAGGCCCTCCGGAATGCCGTCGAGAGGAATGGGCGTATCGGAGAGAAGATCGTCGAGAATCGGTTGCGGCTCGGAGCCGCGAAAGAGCCGCGTGCGGGTGAGCATTTCATAGAGGACAACGCTGGCGGACCACAGGTCGGATCGAGGATCGGCGGGAGCGCCCGCGGCGCCTTCCGGCGAGATATAGGCCAGCGTGCCCGGGAACGGGCTGGGAGGCTCGGCCGCGGGACTGGCGTGCAGTGCGGCGAGTCCGAAGTCGAGAATCTTGAGCACGCCGAGTGCATTGAAGATGAGATTGCGCGGCTTGATGTCGCCATGCACAACGCCCCGTGCATGCGCTTCTTCGAGCCCGCGCAGGATTTGGAGAGCGATGGCAACGGCTTCATCCGGCAGGATCGGGTCGTGGTCCATGCGGTGCGAAAGCGACGGGCCCTCGTAATAGGCCATCACCAGCAGCAGCCGGTCGTCGTCGGTCTGCTCCACCGAATGCACGACGCCGATGTTGGGGTGCTCGAGGGCGCGCCAGGCCTTGGCTTCGCGGAGAAACCGCCGTCTTTCCTCCGGCGTGGCCGTCAGTTCCGAGGGCAGCAGCTTGAGCGCCACGGTGCGCTTGAGCTTGAGGTCAATGGCGCGGTAAACCACGCCCAGGCCCCCTGCGCCAATGCGTTCTGCCACCTGGTATTGCAGGAGTCTTTGGCCGGCTAAATCTTTTTTTCTCGAAGCATCCAATTTCCTGCCAACCTTCGCGGGGAAAGACGCGCACTGCGACTGCCATGCGAATCCGCTTGGAACTGCGCCCAGTTTATCCCAGGGCACGCGAAATTGGAGCGTTCGCGCGCCCCTTACGGATGTAACGCGTCAACAGCGCCGCGTGCGGGTGCGAAGGGCGTGGGCAAGGGGCGAAGCCGCATTCCGGAGCCGCCTTATCGCTTGCGCAGGCGCAGTGACTCCCAGCTTCCGTCCGAAGCCCAACCGCCATCGACCGAGAGGGTGTGGCCGTTGACGAAGCCGCTTTCCGCGTCGTTGGCGAGGAAGGCGATGGCTTGCGCCACGTCCTCGGGTGCGGCGAAGCGAGCCATGGGCACGCGACCCACGATGTCGTCATCGTTGTAGCTGCCGCCCGCCTGGTCGCTCGCATCCATTTCCGTCTTCACCCAGCCGGGACAGACAGCGTTGACGCGTACTCCGCGGCCGCCCCACTCGGCCGCGAGCGTGCGCGTGAGGCCGATGAGGCCGTGCTTCGAGGCGTTGTAGGCCGCGCGGTCCGCCACAGCGACCAGGCCCGCAACCGAGGCGACGTTGATGATGGAACCCTTGCGCGCCGCCAGCATCTTCGCGCCGCAGGCCTTCGACAAAAGAAACGGCGCGACCAGGTTCACCTCGAGCACTTTGCGAAAATCTGCGGCGCTTGTCTCTTCGGCGGAAGCGATGAGGCTGATGCCGGCGTTATTCACCAGAACGTCGACGCGGCCGAAGCGGTCGAAGACCTGGCGCACGAAATTCTCGACAGCCTCTTCCCGAGACACATCGCCGACAGACCGCATGGTCTCGGCGCCTTTCCCGCGGATGGCCGCAATGGTTTCAACCGGATCGCGAAGATCGATGAGCGCGAGCGCATAGCCGCGATCGGCGAGCAGCTCCGCGCTGCGGCGTCCGATGCCCTGGGCTGCCCCGGTGACGATGGCAACGGGCGTGGTTCCGTGTCCAGCGGCGGATTTGGTGGTGGGCATTGCGTTCACTCCAGAGATCTATGTTCGCAGGCAGGGCGATGACCGGGCGAGACGCGGCGACAGCCGTGGTTCCGGTCCGTTATTTGGCGTGCGCGACGGGAACCGCCTTTGCCTTCTGCGGGACGACCTTGATCTCGAACAGCTCCGGCCACAGCTTGCCGGTGACGAAGAGCCGGTCATGGGCCGCGTCGTAGGCGATGCCGTTGAGAACCGCTTCAGGATCGGTGACGGAGCCGGCCGGCAGCAGGCCGGTGAGATCGATCCAGCCGAGCACCCTGCCGGTCTCGGGAGAGATGCGGGCAATGCGGTCGGAGTGCCAGATGTTCGCGTAGATCTCGCCGCGCACGTATTCGAGTTCGTTCAGTTGCGTAACCGGCGCGCCGTTGTCGGCAACCTGAATCTCGCGCACCACGCGCAGCGTGGCCGGATCGAGAAACTTGAGCGTTGCCGAACCATCGCTCAGGATCAGGTGCCGTCCATCCTGCGTCAGGCCCCAGCCTTCGCCGTCGAAGTGCAGCGTCTTGAGCAGGCGGAAGCTGAAGCGGTCGTAGACAAAGGCGACGTGCGCTTGCCAGGTGAGCTGAATCAGGGTGCTGCCCCAGGCGGCAAGGCCCTCGGCAAAGTATTGGCTGGGCACCGCGACCGATTGCAGCACGCGGCCGGTTTCAAGATCGACCATGCGCAGCGAGGAGCGGCCGTAGAGGCCGGTGCTCTCGTAGAGATGGCCGTCGACAAAAAGGAGGCCCTGCGTAAAGGCGCGCGCATCGTGCGGATAGGTGTGGACGATCCGGTAGGTATCCGCCGCACGGGCGAACCTGCCTGCAAAAATGAGCAGCGAAAAGATGAAGATGGCTCGAAACCGGGCGCGGGAAAGCATGACTCAACTGGTTCCAAGGTAAATGAAGCGGGCGAGGAAGAGCGCGGCGAGGATGTAAAGCAGCCAGTCCTGGCGGCGGACTTTGCCTGCGGCCAGGTGCAGCACCGCCCAGGCGATAATGCCGAAACCGAGGCCATTGGCGATGGAATAGGTAAAGGGGATGAGCACCAGGGTGAGAAAGGCGGGAATGGCGACCAGCGGATCGTGCCAATGAATCTCCGTGATGGCGGCGAGCATGAGTGAGCCCACGAGGATGAGCGCGGGCGCCGTGGCTGCGGACGGAACGATGCCGACGAAGGGCGCCGCGCCGATGGCGCCGAGAAAGAGCAGGCCGGTGACGATGGCCGTCACCCCGGAGCGGCCGCCCGCGGCCACGCCGGCCGTCGATTCCACGTAGCTGGTCACTGTGGAGGTGCCGATCATGGAGCCGAAGACGGTGGAAGCGGCGTCGGCAAAGAGAATGCGGTTGAGGCGGGGGATGGAGTGATCGGGGGCGATAAGGCCGGCGCGCTTGGTTACGGCCACCAGTGTGCCCAGGTTGTCGAACAGATCGACGAAGAAAAAGACGAAGATGATTTCGAGTAGGCCTTTGCCGAGGGCGCCGCGGATATCGAGTTTCAGGGTCGTTTGCGTAAGCGCCTGCATGCCGATGCTCGAGTGCGTCCAGTGGACCAGGTGCATGGCCCAGGCGAGCGCGGTGATCGCGAGCACGCCGATGAGGATGGAGCCGCGCACTTTCTTCGCTTCGAGGGCGACCATGAAGATGAGGCCAAGGAGCGCAAGATAAGCGGTCGGAGCCTTGATGTTGCCCATGCCGACGAGGGTGGCGGGGTCGCCCACCACCAGGCCCGCGTTCCGGAATCCGATGAACGCGA
>JASHTS010000143.1 GCA_030040425.1 Acidobacteriaceae bacterium
GCCGGGCACGCTGCGCCCCGCGGCTACGGTCGTCGATCCCGAGAACGGCCGCAAGATGACCGTAGAAACCACCCAGCCCGGCATCCAGTTTTACTCCGGCAACTTTCTTGACGGCACCTTCACGGGCCGCTACGGAATCAAGTACGAGAAGCACGCGGGCTTCTGCCTGGAGACGCAGCATTTTCCCGACTCGCCCAACCACCCCAACTTCCCCTCCACCGAGCTCAAGCCCGGGCAAACCTTCCACTCGACGACCACGTTCACCTTCGGGGTGGTGAAGTAGCGGGTGTGCGAGTGACGATATATTGGGGGACCCTCCCCCCCGGTATTCTGGCGGGAAGTTCCCTGTTTTCTTCGCTATAGCGAACGCGCGCGGCGGCAAATTCGTCCAAGAAAAGGACTTAGCCGCAGATTCGTCTGCCCATTGGAGTTAGGTGCGGGTTGGGGGTTCCCTCGGGGCGATTTCGATTTGGAGATGAGATCAGGGTAGCAAAATCCGGGGAAATTCTACGCAAGGCTGCGGTGGTTTTCCCGGTCCCTAAAAGCGAAGGGCCGGGGCGCCTGCCACGCGGGCTTCTGCCTGGAGACGCAGCATATTCCCGACTCGCCCAACCAACCCAAGTTCCCCTCCACCGAGCTCCAGCCCGGCCAAACCTTCCACTCGACGACGACCTTTACGTTCGGCGTGGTGAAGCAGGCTTGGGCACAGTTCATGGTTTCGGGTGCCCCGGGTCTCGCTTCTGAGACCTGGGATAGCGAAGCCCCTGCGGGTGCACCCGGTTCCTCGCACTTGGGGACCGCGGCCGAAGGCATGTCCGCCATCAACTTTTATTGCGCAGCAGTTCCCCGCCACTTCCTGAACCACCCCAACCCTTCGCTCGTCCCCGCGCGCGGCTTGTACTCGCAGCCCACCCAGCCGGAGTAGCCGAGCTCATCCATCAGGTCAAAGAGATATTCGTAGCGCACCTCGCCCGTATCCGGCTCGTGCCGCTCCGGCACGCCGGCGATTTGGAAATGGCTCACGCGCGCCGGTTTGCCATCGCCGAGATACTTCCGCATCCTGATGGCCAGATCGCCCTCCTGCACCTGGCAGTGAAACAGGTCCATCAGGACTTTCAGATTCGGCGCACCGATCTCTTCGAGGAGCGCATGCGCCTCCGCCTGGAATTGCAAAAAATAGCCGGGGACATTGCGCCCGGCGATGGGCTCGATGAGAACTTCGGCCTTTTCCGCCGCCGCTTTCTCTGCCGCCCAGGCGAGATTCTCCATGTACGTTGCCCGCATGCGCGGCCGATCTGCTCCTGCCGCAACCAACCCGGCCATCGCGTGAATCCGCGGGCACCGGAGCGCCTGCGCATATTCGAGCGCGCGCTCGAAGCCGGCGCGAAACTCCGCCTCGCGCCCGGGCAGCGCCGTGATGCCCCGCTCGCCCGACTGCCAGTCTCCCGGCGGCGCGTTGAAGAGCACCTGCTGCAAATTGTTCTCCCGGAGCAGCGCCGCAATCGTCTCCGCCGGATGCTCATAGGGAAAGAGAAACTCGACGGCCCCAAACCCATCGCGTGCCGCGGCGGCAAAGCGGTCGAGGAATCCGTGCTCGTTGTACATCATGGTCAGGTTGGCGGCGAATTGGGGCAACGACATCCCTCCCGATGCGATTGTGGAACGAACAGTCCCTGAAGTTCTTATCAAAAGAGCAACCGCGGATTCTTCACTTACCACCCCCAAACGGAAGAACGTTTGGGGCCCCGTTCGTTCAGAATGACAATGGCGATCGTGTTCGAAATTTCAAAGACAGGACGCCGGAAGTTTATTTCGAATGCGCGCGCAGTTGGGCGAGCACCTGCTTCAGATCGTCGAGCTTCTGCCCGGCTTCGGCCAGCTTGCCTTCGGAGGTGAGCCGCTGGTAGTCGTCAAAGTCGCGCGAGGCCTGCCCGATCAGCGCGTTCAGGTCCGGGGCCGTCGCGCCCGGCCCCAGTGCGGCGGCCGGCTGCGCCCCCGCGGTTGCCAGTGTCTGCGCGGCCACCGTGGACGTCAGCGACGACGGCGCGTTCCCGAACAGCGCCGCCAACGCCGTGTCGAAGTTCGGCCCGTAAGCCAGCCGGTCCTCGAGCGCCAGCACCACCAGCCGCAGCTCCGGCATGGGGCTGCGCTCGGCCTGCAGGTAGATGGGCTCGGCATAGAGCAGCGCCTTGCCGCAGGGAATCACCAGCAGGCTGCCGCGCAGAACGTGCGAGCCCTGCTGGTTCCAGAGCGTCAGTTGGCCGCTCAGCTGCGCGTTCTGGTCGATGCGCGCTTCGATCTGCTGCGGCCCATCCACCAGCCGCGTCTTGGGAAAGTCGAAGACCACCGCGGTACCGTAGTGCGCGCCGTCGCTGCGCGCGGCAATCCAGCCGATCATGTTGTTGCGGCTGATGGGGGTGAAGGGGAGAATCTCCACAAACTCCAGGCCGCCGCCCTCGCCGGGGATCTTCATGAGCACAAAGTTCGGCACCATCTCCTGCGCCGCCTGGTCGCCGCTGCCGGAAAGCCCGGTCTGGGTGGCCACTGTCCACTGGTCCTCGCGGTTGTAGAACACCTCCGGATCGGTCATGTGGTAGAGCCCGTACACTTCGGCCTGGAGGCTCAGCAGCAGCTCCGGATAGCGCACGTGCTTGCGCAGCCACGCCGGCATGGCCGCATCGTCCTTGAACAGGCCCGGGTAAATCGCGCGCCACGCCGCCACGATCGGGTCTTCGTGGTCGAAGACATAAAACGTTGTTGTGCCGTCATAGGCGTCGATCACCGCCTTCACGCTGTTGCGCATGTAATTCAGCGGCTCGCCGTTCAGGCTCGACTGCGTGGAGTAGGGATATGTGTCCGACGACGTAAACCCGTCGAGAATCCAGTAGAGCCGTCCATTATCGCCCACCACGATGTAGGGGTCCTGGTCGAAGGTGAGGAACGGGGCCAGCTCGGCCACGCGGTCGCGCACATTGCGCCGCATCAGCAGCCGGCTCTGCGCGGTAATATCGTCGCTGAACGGCACCTTGGTGATGTCGCCGCGGTCGAACGAGATCAGGGCGCGGCGCAAGAACCCGCCCAGCACGATGCCGCCGGTGCCGTCATAGGTGGTCAGGTTGTTCGATTGACCTTCCGGATAATTGAATTCCTTCAGCCGCGTCTTCACGTACACGTCGGAACTCGTCAACTCGCCGAAATAAATCTCCGGCTGCGTCACCTCGAGTCCCGGCACCGTGCTCTCCACCGGCATATTGCTCAGGTAAAGCGTCGGCAGACCCTCCGGCGTGAACCCGTTCACGGGGTTCATGGTGATGCCGTACCCATGGGTGTAAATCAGCTTGTCGTTGATCCAGTTGCGGCTGCTGTCGGGGAGTCTGTCCAGGTTCAGCTCGCGCGCGGCCAGCATCACTTCGTGCAGATTGCCGCCGATCTCGTAGCGGTCGATATCGATGTCGGGAAAATCGTAATAGGTGCGGATCTCCTGCACCTGCCGGAGCGTGTCCTGGAGCGCCTGCACGTCCCAGAGGCGGATGTTGTCGAGCGTGGCCTGGTTGTTGGCCGGGTCGGCCGCGCCGGGATCGGTCTCTGCCGGAAACTCACGCTGGGTGAAACGATCCAACCCGTACGCAGCCCGCGTCATGCGGATGTTGTTGGCAATGTACGGCCGCTCCCGGTCAAGCTGGTTGGGCTTCACCACAAAGGTGCTCACGTACCAGCCCAGCAGGGAAAACACGACCCAGCAAACGATGGCGGGCGCGACGGCTGCGGCCAGCCAGCGTCCGCCGGGCTTCAGCAATCCTCCCGCTATCGCAATTACTGCGCCCGCAAGCAGCGCCACGGTAATTGCAAGCATTCCTATGAGGGTTACGTGCGCATCCGTGTACGTGACCCCGTCGAAGATGGTGTGGTGCTCGAGCAGCAGCTCGTAGCGGCCGACGAACTCGTGCAGGGCCAGCGTCAGCAGCAGGAAGCCCGCTGCCTCCAGAACGCCGCGCCACGGCAAGGACGACGGCAGTCCATGCCGGTCCAGCGCTCGCGCCCCGCCGGCAATCAGCAGGAAAAGCGCCGCCGCGATGCAGATGAGGATGGCCAGCGTCAGCAGCCAGCCCGCGATCAGTTGCCAGGCCGGCAGCGTGAAAAGGTAAAAGCCCAGGGGCTTCGAGAAAATCGGGTCGGTTAGGCCGCCCGCCGCGCCGGGCGCGTACCAGAAGAGCGCCAGAGTGGGCCACTCCTGCTCAATCGCCGCGCCCGTCACCAGCGCGATCAGCACCGCCACGCCCAGCGCCGCCAGATGCAGCGCCCGCCCCACGGGCAGCGTAAACGGGCGCCCGGCAAGATAAATCGTGTGATCTTCCGGGAGATCCTCGGCGTGGGTGTGCTTGAGCGCCAGCATCGCTCCATAGAGAATCAGGAATGTGAGCACGGCAAACACGGCGAACGTGCCCCACTCCAGTCCCCATGTCTTCCAGAAGACCTCTCCGTATCCGAGCGACCGGAACCAGAGCAGATCGACCCAATAGGAGACCGCCGACCGGCCCGCAAAGAGGATGAACGCAAGAAGAATGACCAGGACAAGAAATACGCGACGCATTGCACGCGGCTTGCCGCGCATCGGCCAATCGATGGTTTCGGGCATTTCTCACCCCGCTCGCGCGCAGCATGCCGCCCAAGCTACGCAAGTATTCTACTGCGCGGAAGAGCGGGCCAACGCTTGGAGGGTGTGCGCAATCTCAAGAGAGCCAGGGGCTTTCGGGGCCGCTGAAATGCCGGTACTCAAGCAGCGCTTTTCTGAATTGGCATTTGTTGCCTCAGAGAACGCATTCCGTCCCCGGGCATCGAATCCCTTCACGATCTTGCCCACGGCGAAGCCGCGAGGCGCCAGACGACATGTTACGCACTGGAGCCGGAGTTCAAGGTTCCGGCGCCGGAGTCGCCGGCGCACGGTCCCGACGTGACCTGATAGATGCCGCTGATGGTAATCACCTGCGGCTCAGCGATGCTCAAGCCGGTAAGCTGCACGGTGCTGCTCTTGTCCGTTTCCATCGTGACCTGGATGTAATTTCCGTAGGCGACGCCGGAGGTAATGGTGCCGGTCGTAAAACAAGGGGATCCGCTGAATAGCGCCGTCCCCGAGATGCCGAACTCGCCGTCGGCATTTGCGTCGGCCTGCGTCAGGGTCGCGGTCACGCCGACCGGGTTGGGCGCGCCGGTTTGCAATGCCCCGGTGTATTCGCCTGAGTAAGACGGCTCGGTCAGCCCGGTGACGTTGCCGCTGTCCCCTCCCGCGCAGCCTCCCGCGATCTTGAAGGTTCCACTTAAAAGGCTGCCGTTGGCTGTGATTCCGGTTATCGAAATGGTTTGACCGCCTACGGCGCCACTGGTCAACGCGATGGCGCCGGTGCCGGTCACCGTCCCCGTGAAAGGGATTTCCTGTCCGCTCTGATAGCAGCTCGAAGCGGAAGGCGGGATCACGTGAAGGGTTGCCGTGACAGATCCATCGGCGCTGGTTATGGAGCCGCCCAGCCCGTAGATCGTGTCCGTCACAGAGGAACCCGCCAGAACCATCCAATTGCCGTTGAGGCTGGGGTACGAAGTCGGGGAAATTCCGGGCGGCGTGCCCGAAGTACGGCCGCATGCGCAAATCAAGCTGAGGAGCGGGGCGAAAAAGAAAGCGCGGAGAACGCAGCGCATAGGCTCCTTTCGCGCCGGGAAGCTCTCCATGGGTCCGGTTACAGGCGAGATTATACGCGGGATTTGTCCCGCCCGGTCACAGAAGCTCGTTCTTCCCGTTCAGGCCCAGCTCCTTCACAATCTTGCCCACGTCCTGCGAGTGGTCGCGGTGGGCGATCAGCAGCGCGTCTTCGGTGTCCACCACCACCAGGTTCTCCACGCCCACCAGCGCCACAAATTTTTTGGGGCTGAAGATGTAGTTGTCGCTCGCCTCGATGGCCATGTGCCCGCCGGTATCGGCCACGTTGCCCTCCGGATCGCCGCGCAGCCGGGTCTCCAACTGATACTCGTAGAGCGACGCCCACGAGCCCAGGTCGTTCCAGGTGAACTCCGCCGGCAGGCAATAAAGGTGCGAAAGGTGCTCGCCCTTGGCCGAGCGCGGCTCCAGCACCGCGTAATCCACGCTGATGTTCTCGCACTTGGGGTAAAGCGCGCGAAAGGTCTCCTCGAACTGCGGCGTGCCCCACGCGCCGGCAATCCCTTCGAGCAGCGGCGCCGTCTCCGGCAGGTGTTCGCGCACCGCATTGGCGAGCGTGCGCGCGCTCCACAGAAACATCCCCGAGTTCCAGTAGTAGCAGCCCGCGGCCACAAACTCTTCCGCGCGCATCTGGTTCGGCTTTTCCGTAAAGCGCCGCACGTGCAGCGCGCCGTCGTCCTTGGCCAGGTCGCCGGTCTCAATGTACCCGTAGCCCGTCTCCGCGCGCACCGGCTCAATGCCCAGCACCACGATGCTGTCGCCTGCCGCGGCCAGCTTGATTCCTTTTTGCAGCGCCTTCAAAAACCGCGGCTCGTCGGCAATCACGTGATCGGAGGGAAAGACCCCCAGCACGGCCTGCGGATTCATCTTCTCGATCAGGAACGCCGCCAGCCCGCACGCCGGCGCGGTATTGCGCGCCACCGGCTCCTGCACAATCTGCTTCGCCGGCAGGCCCGGCAACTGGTCGGCAATCTCCTGGGCCAGAAACTCGTTGGTAATGATCCAGGTTTTGTCGAGGCCGGCCAACGGCTTAAGCCGTTCCACGGTCTGCTGGATCATGCTCCGCTCGCCGTCCAGCGCCAGCACCTGCTTGGCGCGCGCGCGGCGCGAGCGCGGCCAGAAGCGGGTCCCGCTACCCCCGGCAAGTATCACGGGACGAAAATCGATAGTCTCCAGCATTGAAGAAACATCCTACCCGACCTGCGCCGGGTTTGCACAGGGATGCTCCCGTTATTCTGCCAGAATCCGCCCCGCTTGCGAGCGCCGCCATCATTGAATGCGGTAAGCTATTCAAAATGCCAAGTCTCCGCCAGGGTGCCCTCCACCTGTTTCGCGTCGCCGGAATCGATGTCTTCCTGCACTGGTCCTGGTTCCTGGTGGCCATCATCGAGATCGAAGCCTTTCGCGGCCGCTACTCCTCCGTCTCCTGGAACATCCTCGAGTACCTCACCCTCTTCGTCATCGTGCTCCTGCACGAGTTCGGCCACGCCCTCGCCTGCCGCTCGGTGGGCGGCAAGGCCGACCGCATCATGCTCTGGCCGCTGGGCGGAGTGGCCTACGTCAACCCGCCGCAGCGCCCCGGCGCCCAGCTCTGGAGCCTCGCCGCCGGCCCGCTGGTCAATGTCGCCCTGGTTCCCCTCACGCTCATCGCTTACGGCCTGGCCAGCAATGCAGAATGGGCGCAGACGCGGCCCGACCTCTACACATATGTTTTGGCCGTGGGATGGATCAACGGCATTCTACTCGCCTTCAATCTCCTGCCCATCTATCCCCTCGATGGCGGCCAGATCCTGCGCTCGCTGCTCTGGTTTTTTCTCGGCCGCGGACGCTCGCTCGCCGTCGCCACGGTCATCGGCTTCATCGGCCTCATCGGCTACGGTGTCCTTGCGGTCGTCGGTCGCTCAACCCTGGGGATTTGGGGCATCGTCATGGGCGGTTACCTGCTCATGAGCTGCTGGGGCGGTTTGAAAACAGCCCGCGTCCTCATCCGCAATGAAAATCTCCCGCGCCGTCCCGGCTTCGCCTGTCCCGCCTGCCGCGAAGCGCCGCCGCTGGCCGAGCTCTGGCGCTGCTCGCACTGCCGCCAGAACTTCGACACCTTCGCCACCGGCGGCGTCTGCCCGCACTGCGGCGCCCGCTTCGATACCACCATGTGCATCTATTGCTTCGAGCGCCGGCCGCTGCGCGAGTGGGCCGCGTCGGGCATCGAAGGGCGCAGCTTTGCCCCCTTCGCAAACGAACAGTCCCGATGAACGGCGCCTGAAAGCGAACTCCGGTTCCTGGTCTGCGCTGGCAGTCAAAGGGCCGTTGCCGGAGTGTTGGCTTAAGTGGTCGCGGGCGCGAGGCAGACGCTCGCTGAGAAGGTGCGTTTCCCCGGCAAATTCTTACCTAAGTGGTTGCATACTGCTGATGGATACATCGCTCGGGCAGTCCCAGCGCGTGAATTGGCTGCCGGAAGGAAATTGAACCATATTCAGCAGAAGGAACCCCGTTTACCCGTGGGCCACCCGCGCAAACCGAGGGGTCGATTTTTTGGAGCCTCCTTGGCCTTGCAGGTGCGGGAATGCAGTATCCAAGGGTTGCGCCCCGAATTTGAAGGGAGTGGACTTCATGAGAATTCTGCCGATGGTGTTTATCGTTCTCCTGACCGTCGTTGTTGTTCTCGCTCTGTGGATGATTCCTGTTTGGCAAAGAAAAGCAGTCAAGGGTGTGTCCGCCCCGAAGGAACTCGCAGAACTGGAAGATAAATTCCGCGGCACAATCGCACAAATCCTCGGCGGCGCAGGCTTGATCATCGGACTTTTTTTTACTTGGCAGAACCTGACCCTTACCCAAGCAACGACAGAGACGAACCTTAGAATCGCGGAGGATACTCTCCGAACGTCGCAGCAGCAGCGGATAGCCGAGCGCTTTGCAAGGGCGGTTGACCAATTGGGGAACGAGAAGGTGGAGGTGAGGATGGGTGGCATTTTCGCTCTGGAGCGAATTGCCAGAGATTCTGATAAAGATTATCCAACCATCATCGAACTTCTGACAGCGTTTGTTCGACAAAATGCCCCTTGGCGGGATGAGGAAAAAGAGCGATTGCCGAGTGAGCCTCGTTCCGACGTTCAAGCAGCCTTGACGGTGCTCGGAAGGCGAGCACGAGCTTACGGAAGAGGCGAAGATATTCCGCTTTATCTAGCAGACACGAATCTGCGTGGTGCGCACCTAGAGGGTGCACATCTGGAAGGTGCCATACTTTGGAATGCTCATCTGGAAGGTTCAGTTCTTTGGGGCGCAAACTTATCAGGGGCGAAGCTTACAGTTGCTGACTTGGAGGATGCCAATCTGATAGAGGTCGATCTGGATAAGGCGCTATTGAGTAATACAGACCTAAAGGGAGCTGACCTATCGGGGGCCTCGTTGCAGGAGTGTTACGCCGTAGGAAGCACCTTTAACGGAGCACTCCTTTCCGGGTCTCACCTCGACGGGGCGAACCTAAACGCCACTGATTTGAGGGAGGCCTCTCTCGGCGAAACGGCAGAGCATCCCTTGCTGCACAGGGCGTTCAGCGCAGCCTCACTCAGTGGAGCCTCTTTGTCCGAGGCCAATCTCTCCGGGACTGGCCTGGAGGGAGTTGATTTAAGCGATGTGAAAGGCCTCACTCAAGCGCAGGTGAAGCTGGCCCGAGTAGACGCTAAGACGAGACTCCCTCAATTGTTTGTAAAACGGAATCTTCCATGAGATGTGGGGTTCTTCACGCGGGCGGCCCGTCATTTCGTTCCGCTATGATGGAGGGGTGTCCCATCTTTCGAGCGTTTCGTGCTCGAAGGATGGGAGCCATAAACGTGGGGAGGATTTTGAGGAACCCCGTGTGCGGGGAGATAGAGTCGCCGCGCCGCCGATTGTGCTCTGGTTGGCAAGTATGAACTCTGAGACGTGAGCGGACGGCGTGCATCCAGGCCCGAGCTCCTCACGCCAGCCTCAGCAAAAACTCCCTCATGCGCCGCGTGCCCTCGTCGATGTTCTCCTTGGTCACCGGGTAGGACAGGCGCACATGCTCGCTTGTGCCGAAGGCCTCGCCCGGCACCGTCACCACATGCGCCTCATGCAGCAGCCGCGTGGCCAGCTCGGTTGCGGTGCGAACACCACCCTTGCCCAGATACGCGCCGATGTTCGGATACACGTAGAACGCGCCCTCCGGCCTGGTGCAGGTCACGCCGGGAATCTCCGCGAGGCGCGCCAGCATGTGGTCGCGCAGCTCGATGAACTCCGCGCGGAATTCGCGCACGCACTCCTGCGACCCGTTGAGCGCCGCGACCGCCGCCTTCTGCACAATGCTGCTCGCGTTCGAGGTTGACTGCGACTGCAGCTTGCTCAGGTTCGCCACTACCGCCTTCGGCCCCAGCGCATACCCTGCGCGCCAGCCGGTCATGGCGTAGGTCTTCGAGAGCGAGCCCAGGATCACCACGTGCTCCTTTGCCCACGCAAAGGAGCCGCCGCTCACCGGCTTGCCGGCATAATTCAGGTACACGTAACACTCGTCCAGAAGCAGAAAAATATTCCGCTCGTGGGCGAGTGAGACAATCCGCTCCAGGTCCGCGGCCGAGACCACCGCTCCCGCCGGATTCGACGGCGAATTCAGAATGATGGCCTTGGTCCGCGGCGTGATCGCGTTCTCGATGGCCTCGGCCGCGATGCGGAAGTTCTGCGCCTCATCGGTCTCGAGATACACCACTTTGCCGCCCGCGTACTGAATGATGTCCTTGAAGCTCACCCAGTAGGGCACGGGCAGAATCACCTCGTCGCCGTGGTCGAC
>JASHTS010000015.1 GCA_030040425.1 Acidobacteriaceae bacterium
CCGGTGCATGGTTCCTTTTTCGATGATTGCGTTTTCCCGTTGCATGATTCGCGCCTAAAGGTTGCCGCGGAGTTGCTGTTCTCGCTCGATGGCCTCGAAGAGCGCTTTGAAGTTGCCTTTGCCGAAGCTGCGGCTGCCCTTGCGCTGGATGATTTCGAAAAACAAGGTGGGACGGTCTTCGACGGGGCGGGTGAAAATCTGCAGCATGTAGCCTTCGTTATCGCGATCGACGAGGATGCCGAGGTCTTCGAGCTCTTCGACGGGCTCGTCGATTTTGCCCACGCGGCCCTGGAGTTCGGTGTAGTAGGTGTGCGGCACGCGGAGAAACTCGATGCCCTGCGCGCGCAGACGGTTGACGGTGTGCAGAATGTCGTCTGCGGCGAGGGCGATGTGCTGCACGCCGGGACCGGTGTAGAACTCGAGGTACTCTTCGATCTGCGATTTTTTTCTCCCTTCCGCCGGCTCGTTGATGGGGAACTTGACGTAGCCGTTGCCGTTGGCCATCACCTTGGACATGAGCGCCGAGTATTCGGTGGAGATGTCCTGGTCGTCGAAGTGCTGGTAGAGGCGGAAGCCCATGACGCTCGAGTAGAAATCCACCCACTTGTTCATCTGGTTCCAGCCCACGTTGCCCACCATGTGATCGACGTGCAGCAGGCCGACGGGACGGGCGACGGGATCGGAGGGGACGGCGCGAAAGCCGGGAAGGAATGGACCCGAGTAGGCGCTGCGTTCGACGAAGGTGTGGAGGGTGTCGCCGTAGGCGCGGATGCTGGAGAGGACAGCCTGGCCGTGCTGGTCGCCGAGAACGTGCGGCTCGGCCTCGCTCACGGCGCCGCGGTGGGTGGTCTCGCGCCAGGCGCTGCGGGCATCGTCAACCCAGAGCGCGATGGAGCGCACGCCGTCGCCGTGGCGGTGAATGTGGTCGGCGATGGGGTTGCCGCCGCGCAGGGGGGTGGTGAGAACGAAACGGATCTTGCCCTGCTGGAGGACGTAGGAGGCGCGATCGCGCTGGCCGGTCTCAGGACCGGCGTAGGCCACGAGCGACATGCCGAAGGCGGCGCGGTAGAAGTATGCGGCCTGGCGGGCATTGCCGACGTAGAACTCGATGTGATCGGTTCCCTTGAGGGGGAGAAAATCAGTTTCCGCAGCGGCGGGCTCGGCGAAGGCGGAGCGAGGGGAAGCGCTCATGCCGGTACCTCCTGATCAAGCGGTTTTGAGAGTTAACGGAGCCATTTCTCGAATCACTCTGAAACCGCTCGAAGCCGGAGGCGCGCAGGGAGAACAAACGCGCCTCCGGCAGCCCCATTCAGGGGCGACGGAATGAGCATAGGACGGATGCGGGCGGACTTTGAAGGGGAAATTGAAGGAGCGAGCGCGCTTCGGCCTTAGGAGATTAAGCTTAGAAGCGAAACTGCTTAAGGAACGGTGGCAAATGGCGCACAGGACCGATCCGAACGTCTTCGAGCTGGATGGGATCGCGTGGAAGATCCTCGAGTGTCTGCAGCGCAACGCGCGGGAGTCGTTCACGGAGTTGGGAAGGAAGGTAGGTCTCTCGACGCCGGCGGTGGCGGAGCGGGTGCGGCGGCTGGAAGAGGCAGGGGTGATCACCGGTTATCACGCCGCGCTGAATATCGCCAAGCTGGGCGCGCCCATTCGCATCCTGGTGCGATTGACGATTCCCGGCGGCGACCTGCAGGTGAGCCGCGCGGTGAAGGCGATCAAGAACATGAGCGAGATTCGCCGCTGCCATCGCATTACCGGCGACGAATCGTTCATTATCGAAGCCGACGTGGTCTCGATCAAGCATCTGGAATCCGTGATTGACCGGCTGAGCCCGCTGGGCGCGACATCGACCTCGACGGTGCTCTCCTCGCCGGTGGAGCGGCGCGAGTACAGCGCCGAGCAGATGGCGGGGTTCAGCAAGTTCGGGTAAGCGGCGTGCCCGCGGGAGGCAAGAGGGACAACCGCAGATCCCTCGACTGCGTTTGCCGCGAAATGCGCGGCAAACTGCGCCCGGGATGACAGGAGCTGGTTGAGAGTTGGTCTCTGCCTCCCCGTCGACAGAAGAAAATCGACAGGATGGAGCGCGGAGCAAATTCCCTCAGGATGACAGCGAGGTTTGCGGGGCGGCGCATGCGCGGGCTCAGTTCGACTGGCCCATGGAATCGCCGGCAGCGCTTTCGACGGCGGAAAGCGGATCGAAGCCCGGTGCGCCGACGGTCTTGTTGCGCAGCGGCAGCACGGGCTCGCGCGGCGGCGCGATGCAGGCGAGACATGTGGACGCGACGATGCGGAGATCGCTCCAGAGGGTGGCGCGGCCCATGTAGCGCGCGTCGATGCGCGCCTTGAGCGGCTCGATATGACGAAGATAGAAATCCTCCATCCGGGCCGGGTGCACGCAGGCGAGGAGCTCTTCTTCGCGGCGAAAGGCCAGCGTGGCGGCGCCGGTGATGCCGGGGCGGTAGGGCATATTGGCGATGCCGGCGTATTGCGGGAGCTTGGGCCGCGGGCCGACGATGCTCATCTGGCCGCGGAGCACGTTGAAGAACTGCGGCAGCTCGTCGAGCTTGAGCCGGCGCAGCCAGCGCCCGAAGGCGGTGACGCGGCAATCGCCTTCACGGGTGAGGCCGATGCCGGCGGCGGCATCGAAATCCATGGTGCGGAATTTGTAGACCGAGAAAAGATTTTCCCTGCGGCCTACGCGCTTCTGCGCAAAGAGGGCCGGGCCGGGAGACGAGATGCGGATGCCGAGCGCGATGAAGAGCATGGGCACGGCGCACAGGAGGAGCGCGGCGAGGGCAAAGAGAAAGTCGAAGATTGCCTTGCCGCGCGAGAGCGACCACGGGCTGGCCGCGGGGCTGACGAGACACAGTGCCGGCGCCGCTGCGCTCCGGGCGCGAAAGGGCAAGGTGCGAGCGGGGAGCGGCCGAGCGGGCAGGGATGGACGGGCGACCGGTTTCGATCGGGGAGGGCCTGGAACAAGATGCATGCGAGCGAACCTCGAGAGGGCGGCTCCGATTCGATTTCCGGAGGCGGAATTCCAGCGCACCGTGCGGCTGTCGTGCGCGGGGCCGAGGGCGCTTCCCCCGGCGATGAACGCATAGCTCTCTAGAAATCCTGACTCAGAACCAGGGAGGCGGAAGGACCGGAGGCGAGATTCGCACGGCTGCGCGAGCAGGAATGGGACCGTTCCCGGAATCAGACAAAAGGTAAGAATTTTCCGATGGGAAACGCGCGCAAGTCTGCCGCGCTGTGGCAGCGCGGGCGCGAGCGCCCGGTTGCAAGTTGCGGTCAGAAGTTGTGGGGGTGGTCGAAGAGCGCGGCTGCCTGGGCCTGATCGGGAACCGGCGCAGCGCCGGGGACGGCTGCGGTGGCCTCCGTCTGTTCGCGGAGGCGCGCGACGGTGAGCCAGTTGTCTTTATAGGGGTGGGCGGCAATCCATGGCGGAAGGGGCATGTTCAGATAGCGGGCGAGAGCTTCGGCGTAGCCCTCATAGAGTGCGCGCATCTCGCGCAGCCGATCGAGGGAGTGGGCATCGCGGCAGACATTGATGCCGCTCTGGCAAAGCAGATCGTAGAGTTGCGCAGAGCTTTCCGGCGGCAAGCGGTCTGCGGCGTTCCGGGCCGGCTTGAGGGAGAAGATCTGGGCCAGGTCGACGAGGGCGTGGCGGGCCATGGCGAAGGTGAGCTGGGCCTGGCGCGCCTGCTGGCCGCGGACGCCGGCGATGATGAGCGCACAGGCATCGAGCATGGCCGTGAGCGCGCTGAGCCAGCTCTGGTTGCCGTGCTGGGAGCGGAAGTAGCAGAGAAGCGGATAGGAGATGTGGCTTTCGAGCAGCTCGGCAGACCAGCGCTCCCACTCGACGAGCAGCAGGCTGAGCGCCTGGTCGGCGCCGGGAGCGGAGTGGCGGCGCATGAGCTCGGCCGCGGTGGGCGGCGAGCCGGCGCGCGCATCGAGAAGGGAGATGCTGACCTCGCGGCGCGAAAAGGCGCTGTAGAGCACGGGAAAGTAGCCCATGACGATGGCGAGAAAACCCAGGCCGGTGCCGGACTCGAGAATGATGATGGCGCGCGACCAGGCGCTGTGCGGGGTCACGTCGCCGAGGCCGAGGGTGAAGATGGTGGTGCCGCTCACGTAGAGGTCGGAGCGGAAGCCGGCGTGCGCGGCGCTGGGGTCGTTGAAGGGGCTGCCCAGCGCGAAGAAGATGAGCGCGAAGCCCACGACCATGGAAGCGGCCCAGACCATGAGCAAGAGAATGAGTGAGAGAGGGCCGTAGTAACTGAAGACGGTGTCGCGCCGGCGGGGATGGCGGATGCGGCGCGCGAAGAAGGCCCAGGGGCGCCAGGTGAAGATGTAAAAGATGCGCGTGATGCGGAAGCGGCCCGTGGCGCGGCGCGGCAGGATGATGGTTTGAAAGGCGTCGAGAAGAACGCCGAAGAGACAGAGGACGCCTGCGACAAGAGCGATTGCCTGCATTGGGAAGGCCTCCCGAAGATGCGCCGTTCCTATTATCGCAGCGGAGGATTGGGAGGAGGGAACAGGGAGCAGGGAGCCGGGGCCGGCGCTAGAGGCCGGTGTAGAGCTGGAAGGGCGCCCAGAAGAAGGGGTCGCGAAAACCGCCTGGAGAGTGCAGCATGTGGAGCTTGGCCTGGCGCAGCGCGGCGCTGGGCGGCCGGCCGTTCTCGAGCCCGGCGTAGAGATCATTCATGAGCGCGGGCGTGGAGTCGTCGCTCACCTCCCACAGTGCGCCGATCACGTTGTGCGCGCCGGCGCGGAGAAAAGCCCAGGAGAGCCCGACCAGGCCTTCGCCGGCGTAGGCGCGCGTGCCGCCGCCGTAGCAGGAGGAGATGGTAACGAGGCGCGCGTGAATGGGATGCTGAATGATGGCGCGCGCGTAGAGCTTGAAAGAGTCCTCGGCCGGGGTGGAGCGGGAGAGGATGATGGCCGAGTCGAGCGGATCGCTGAGGCTGGCCACGCCGTGAGCCACGAAGTGAATGTAGGCGAATTGCTGCGGCGCGCTGGCGGTGTAGGCGCCGGGATTGGCGCGCTGGCCGGCGAGGATCGTCTCTTCGGGGGTGAGGAAATGGCGCTCGATCTCATGCATCTCGACGGAGGCCTTGGGCAGCGCGGGATAGTCGGGATCGGGCGAGACGGCGTTGCCGACGAGAAGCAGGCTGCGGCCGCCGGCCACGGAGGGCTTGGCCGAAGCGAGCATGGTGAGCGAGGGCGCGGAGACCACGGTCGCGTCCTCGATCCAGTAATGGAGATGGGGCGCGGGCGCGAGCAGGGTTTCAAAGTTCAACTCGCTGAGCGGGCCGTCGGCGAGGACGACGACGTTCGAGCCGGGCGCGATGAACGGCGCGGCGGGCGCGACGAGCATGCGGTAGAGAGCCTGGCCATCGGGGTTGGCGGAGTCGAGGGGGTCATCGGGGCCGATGAGTGCGTCGCGGTAGCGGCTGGCCGCGCCCGCGATCTCAGCGGAGGCGGGCAGCGGAAAGAGCGCGGTTTTTCCGGGCGTGATGGCCCAGAGCCAGGATTGCGTCCGCCCCAGCCAATAGAAGAGCAGGGTGGCGCCGGCTTTGCGCGCAATCTGGCCGGCATTGAGCGCGGCCGGCTGCGCGGGAATGGTGAGGCCCAGGCCCTGGGCGAGAGTGCGCGCGCGGCTGTGATCGGCGAGGGCAAGAGCCTGATCGGCGCGGCCCTGCCCGATCAAGAGATCGATATAGTCGTCGTAGATGGGCGCGGCGTTGGTGAGGAAGGGAAGCTTGGAGTCTTCATTCTGGAGCCGGCTGCGCGCCTGCTCGAAGGTGGCGAGCGCGGTGGCGTACATTCGATCGGCGGCGGCAAGGTCGCCGCGGCGCTGGTCGAGCCGGGCGAGCTCGTGCTCGGCGCCCAGGCGCATCGAGGTCTGGCTCCTGGGATCAGACGCGACGGTGCGGAAGATGGTTTCAGCCTGCGCGTCCCGGCCGCGCGCGGCGGCAATCTTCCCCTGAGCGAGGAGCACGTCGAGGTCGTCGAGGCGGTTGGGCGTGGCTTTGACCAACGGCGCCAATTCATCAAGATATTGGCTGGCCTTGTCGAGATCGCCCATCTCGATTTCGAGGTGGGCCAACACCTCGAGCGAGGTGAGGATGTCTTCCTTGCTGTTGATCTGCTTCGCAAGGGCGAAGGCCTTGCCATAAAATTCGATGGCGGGCTGGAGATCGTCGATCCGCTGATGGACGTAACCGGCGTCGATGAGCCTCTTGAGCTCCTCGCCGGTGTTGCCGATTTTCTGCGCGGTGTCCTGCGCATCGAGGAAAAGCCCCAGCGCTCTCTCCGTATCTCCGAGGCCGAAGTACGCCCAGCCGAGATCGGCTGCGCTCCGCTCGGTAAGGTCCGAATCGCCGATTTCAATGGAGTCCTGGTATGCGGTGTTGAGCCAGTCGACGGACTCATCGAAGTGGTTGAGCTGGGCCTCAGTCCAGCCCACGTTCAGGGTCGAGCTCGTTTCCAGCAGGCGGTCGCGATGGGAACGGGCGAAGGCGAGGGCTTGAAGAAAGGACTCGTCGCAGCGGGTGAAGTCGCCGCGCTCGCTCCAGAAGATGCCGCGGGCCCGGTAGGCGTCGCCGCAGGCGGGGTGGTCGGAATCGGCGCAGAGCGCCTCGGCGGCTCTCAGTTTCTCGTCGGCCAGGGGGAATTGATGCTGCCGGGTGAGCGCGACGCCTTGAATCGCCAGCATCTGGATGAGTTCGTCCGGATCGTTTTGGCCGGGGCTATTGCGAAGAATCCCGAGCGCGTCATCGTAGGCGCTCCGCCACTCCATCGCCTGGGCCTCGAGCAAAAGGAATCTGGAACCCCATTCAGGGTCATAGGGGAGGAACTTGCGGCGTCCGGCGTCGGCGAGGCTCTGGCACTCGGCAAGCTGGCCATGATTGAACAGAGCCAGCGCCCGGGCGAATTCGGAGCCGGGATCCGCGGGCCGGGCATCTTTCACGGGCAAGGCCAGGACCAGGAGGGCGAGGCCCGCGACGATCCATCGGGGACGCAGACCACGCCGATGGCTTTGGAATCCAGGCATTCCCCTGATTCTAAGCCGTGTTTGCAGGCAGATGGTCTGCGGACTCGCGAAGTTGCGCGGAAACCGGCCTGAAGCTGTGCGGCTGCGAGGAGGGGATGGCCGAACGGTTGGCAGCTTCGCGCTACGGATCGGTCGATCCGTTAACGATGGTGCTGCCCGCCGAGGTGGTCCCGCCGCCGAGGCAGCCCATCTCGAACTTGAGCATGGTCAGTTCGAGGAGGGTGACTTTGGGCACGCCCTGCTTGTTGAAGTCCGAGTGCTCGATGCGCAAAAGCCCAAGGTGCACCTTGCCAAAATCGGGGATATGGAGCACGTGCCCGAAGCCGCGGCAAAACTCGGGCGCTTCCACCCGGCCGACCAGGGAGTATTCGAGGATCTCCTTGCCGTTTTCCGTCCGGGGTGCAGGCTGACCGTATCGCTTCACCAGGTCGTCGGGAACGTCCTTGGACGAGCGAATGCTCTCGAAGTGGCTCTTGACGCGCTCAAGAAGGCCGGGATGGCGGGTGTAGGCGCCGTCGTTGTCGGGCTTGGGGCCGAGGCAATAAGGGTGCTGAGGGAAGTGCACCTTGACGGGATGGCCGGCGATGCGCAGACCCTCGATGCGCGTGCCGAGAAAATGCACGTAGGGAACGTAGCCCTCGAGGGGATGAACGGTGGCGAGCTGGCCCACGACGCGGTCGGCGGTGACGACCTCGAGCACATTCAGTCCCTCGATCACCGAGGTCACCAGCGTGCTCCAGCCGTGGTTCGGCTTGGTGCGGTCGCGGTTGCCGGCCACCTGGGTGTAGGCCTTCTCAAAAGAAATGATGCCCTCGAGGCGATAGGGCTCGGCGTGCTCGGAGAGATAGCCGCCGTGCTCGGCGAGCTTGACATTGGTCTGCGGCTTGATTTCCTGCTTCAGGGGGTGGTAGAGATCGCCGGTGAGAACGGTCGCTTCAGCGTGATAGTGATGCACGCGGGTCGTTTCTTCTGCCATGGGCCCTCGAGCTTCCTTTCCTGGTGGCAATGCGAAGCCGGGAAGAATGGACGCCCGCTACTGACCGAAGTGAACGTCCAGGATGCGGCGGTCGATCTCGGTGCGGCCGCCTTGCGCTGAGTTACCGGAGACAACCAGAGTATACGACGCCTGCGAGAGGCCGGCGCCGGGAATCGCGAGCGAAAAGGCTCCGCCGGGTCGGCCGGTTTCGCCGGACGCTGCCGCAGTTTTTGTCCAGACGCGCTTGCCCTGCGGATCGTAGAGGTCAAAACTCACGCTGGCATAGCCGTTTTCCTGCGGGATCTGAATCAGGAGCTCGGTGCCCTGCTTCGGGTCGGCGGGAACGGCCAGGTGGGCGTCACCGCGGGTGCCGGTGTGGAAGCTCACCCAGGGCGTGAGGCGCGGTTCGCGAGCGGCCGAACGCAGCGAGGGAATGGTGGAAAGATTCTGAAAGGCGATGACGCCCAGGAGCGCGGCAAACGCGGGCGCGGCGAAGGCCGGCCGCAGCCAGGCGAACCAGTCCTTGCCCCTCGTCTGCGGTTTTTGAGCCGCGGCCCGGTGGGAGGAAACAAGATTGGGGAGTTGAAGTTTGGCTTCCCCGACGAACGCCGCCCCGGCGCGCAGATCGAGGGAGCACTCCGCGCAGTCGAAGAGGTGCTCTTCGAATTCGTCGCGGATCTCGGGCGCGAGCTCGTCCAGAAGGTACCGCTCGACCGCCATTTGTTGTACAGCTTCTTGATGTTCCATCGTCATCCTCCCAGGCCTAGCCATCAGCATGGGACCCACTTTCTCTTTCTCGTTACGCGGTTTTGGTGTAAGCGCCGACCCCCATTCGTTTCACATACTCGTGTTTGAAGGACTGCTTGGCGCGGTGCAGAAGCACGCGCAGATATTCCCGGTCCACGCCGCGCTCGCGGCAGACTTCGTCGCGGTCCCGCTCTTCGAGAAAAACCGCCTTGAGCAGGGAGCGGTCGCGCTCCGGCATGTCGAGCAAAATCTCGCGCACCTTGGCCTTCAATTGCCGCGAGGCGACGACGCCGAGCACGTCGTCGGCGGCGGGCAGCTCAGGCTGGCCTTCCTCGTCGAGCGACTGGCTGCGCGAGGAGGCGCGATAGTGCTCGTAGAGCACGTTGTTGCAAACCGTGTTGACAAAGGCGCCCAAGCGTTCAGGGTGGCGCAGGGCGCCTTCCTTGCGCAGGGAATCGAGCACCCGTGCAAACGTTTCCTGGCGGACGTCTTCGATGGCGTGCGGGGATTGCAGACGGGAGCGCAGTTTGAGGTGCAGGAGCTCGGTGAAATAGGCAACAAAGTGCTCCTGCGTGCGTAGGTCACCCGCACGGAGGTTTGCGACATAACCTGCGTCGAACTCGCGGAACTGCAATGCTCTCTCCGTCAGACCGGGAGAAGGCAAGTATACCAAAGCGCCTGCACCGGAAGCAGTTGGCGCGGCTTTGGCGGTGCGGGTCCGCACCCGCGCGCGATTGCGCCGGACGCCGCCCGGGAAGACGTCAAGCCGTACGGGGCCGCCCAGGACGAGCACCGTCTCCGCAGTCATTGCACTTCGAGTTCGATCGCGGAGCATCGCGCACCTCCCGGACTGGAATGAAGCGGGCTCGATTCGAAGGATTTCAGCCTGAATGGGCTGGAAGTGAATCCTCTGTGGCGCGCAGGCGCCCGTTCCTTGCGCGCCGAGGAGGGCTTGCGAGAGAACCAATCCAGCAGGCGGGCCGTGCCGGCTAAGGCCCGCCAGTAGACAAACAGTCCGATCCAGCCGCTCGCGAACCAGACTGATAAAGGCAGAGAGAACCAAAGGCAATAGAGCTTGAAGGTCAGGCGCACCGAGGCGGCGCGGCCCACGGGCTGCACGGAGCCCTGGCACGCGCGGAAGACTCCCTGTTGGGGAGCCTGGCACGGCGCTGACTGCGCAAGCCGGGAGTCGCGCTGGAGACCGGGACCGCTGCCGGATTCAGCGTCGTAGTCCGGGCGGATCTGGCCGATGACGCGGTAAAGGGTGTCGATTTGTGTGGAAAGGCCGGACATCGTTTCCCTGGGCATCCGTTTCGCCCTCTGGGTGCATAGTGGCGAGGGGAGGAGCCGCGTTTCACGCCGGGCGCGTAAATTCCGGCGATTGGTTCCGCGGCTCTGCAAATTCCTGATGGAGAAGAGTTTGCGGCGGGAATTGCGGAGGGAGGGGAAGTTCAGGAGCAGGCGCAGGTGAGCTGCAGGCGCGGAGGCGGGCGGATGAAAGCAGCATCAATGCGCCGGCTGCGAGGCCATGCGCGCGCGCAGGCGCTGTTCGGCATCGGAGGGCCAGTACTTGCAGTTGAGCCGGATGAAGACGGACGAATAGGGAATGGTGAGGTTGGTTTTCAAGATAAGGACGTGAAAGGATTGGCCGGCCTCGCCGAGCTGCGCGATGAGCTTCTCGTGCAGCTCGGACTGAGTGTCGTAGCCGCGCAGGACCGCGGCGAGCGAGGTGCGGTAGTCCGAGGCGCCGGGGGCGTCTGTGTCGGGGACGAAGGGCAGCTCGGCGTCGAGGAAGATCTCCGGGCGGACGTGGATGGATCGGTCGATGTGCGCGAGCACGTAGCGGACTACCTCGAGCTGGTCTGCGCCGGTCTCCACCACTTCCATGCCGGGGGAAACCTGCAGCGGATAAGCCGAGTCGGCGACGAGGATCCAGTTGCGATGGCCGAGCAGCGGGAGCTCCGCATCGAATTTGGCCTTCCAGTCGGATTGAGCGGGAGCGAGAGATGCGCCGGCGGCGACCATGACTAGCAGAATAATTGAATGGCGGCAGGGGTTGCGCATGATGAGGGAATCTCCTCTTCAGGGAACTTGGGGCGGGGCCTCACCCGGAACAAGGCCTAAACGCGCCATCCACGCGGCGAGAGAACGCTGGTCGTCGTTGCCCGCGGCCTGCGCGGCGTGCACGTTCACGCGCTCGCGACCGGCGCGGTTCTGACTGAGCTTGAACTTGCCCTCGATGCGTGCGATGGGCATGCGGAAGCCCACGATGTTGCCGAGCATGGTGCGGCGATAGCCCTCGGGCAGCGCGCGCCACTGGTCGAGATAAGCGGGATCGTGCGCGGCGATGAGCGAGGCGAGGAGAGTTTCCTTGCCCGAGCCGTCCTCAACCAGAGTGAGCGTGCCGTAGGCGTGGACGGCGATGTAATTCCAGGTGGGCACGGAGAGCGCTTCTTCGTAGAGCGCGGGCGAGACGTAGCTGTGGGGGCCGGGAAAAACGACGAGCGCCTCGCGGCCGGCGAGCGCGGCCCAATGCGGATTGGCTTTGGCGAAGTGGCCTTCGATGACGCCGTGTTCGCCCTCGTCTTTGACGACGAGGGGAAGATGGGTGGCGCGCAGGAGGTCTCGAGGCTCTGTGCCGGCCGGGCCGAAGAGGATGGCGAAGGGATAGGCGCGCATGGCCTCGAGAAGGAGGGCGCGGTCGGTGACCTGGTTGAATCGGGGCGTGTACATCGGCGATTCCCTTCAGGATACCGGCTTTCCGCAGGTGGAGTTACCCATGCGCCAAAAGGACAACCGCAGATCCTTCGACTCTTTCGTCCGCGATCGCGGACGAAATTCGCTCAGGATGACAAGGTGACTAATTTGGTGCGGGCGTTTTGCGTGGTCGCAGGGAATCGAGAAAGAGCAGGCATGCGCCGATGACGACCGAGGAGTCGGCCACGTTGAAGTCGGGCCAGTGGTAGTGGACGATGTGCACCTCGATGAAGTCGACGACGGAGCCATACAGGATGCGGTCATGCACGTTGCCGATAGCGCCGCCGAGGATGAGCGCAAGGGCGACGGTGGTGAGCGTGATGCGGTTGCCCAGGCGGATGAGCGCGAAGAGCACGACGAGCGCGGCGATGAGCGTGAAGGCGATGAGACCGGCACGGACGAGATGGGGCGAGGCCGAGTCGGCGAAGAGAGAGAAGGCGGCGCCGTCGTTGGTCCAGTGGGTGATGCGCAGAACGTGGGGGATGACGGGAATGGCGCCGCCGAGCGCGATGTGATGCCCGACCCAGGTCTTGGTGAGCCGGTCGGCGACGAAGACGAGCGCGGAGATGAAGAGGAGCCAGGGGAGACGGCGGGGGCGAGGCCAACTTGATAAGGCATTCTTCAAAGGCTGATTCCGATCCTCTCGACGCATTCCGTCACGGCCAAAATCCTTCCAATCCGGTGTCGCTCCGGGATTTCCTCCCCGTCGC
>JASHTS010000144.1 GCA_030040425.1 Acidobacteriaceae bacterium
GGGCAACTGGATACGGAATTGGCCGAGGAATATCTCTCCGACCACTACGACACCTACGAGCGCAGGATCGACGCGGGCAAGCGCAGCCTGTGCGGCCACGAGGAAACATCGCCGGTCGGCGAAAAGGTCTGGGGCGACCCTCCCTTCGATCCTGCCGGCGCGGTGACCGGCAAAGTGATGGACTCCGACCTCGCGGCGCAGATGAGTTTCATCGGCAGGGCAGGGCACCCGTGCGGCGAAGATTTTCTCGTCGCCCCGTTTCTCGCCGCGCATCCGCAGTTCGAATGGGAGAAGCCCATCCTGCACGACATGATCGCCGGACCGTGGACAACCTTCATCGCGAATGAGAAGCCCCCGACCGCGGAGGCGAAGAATTAGGCCCGCTACACCGCAACCGTAAGACTGTCCTCGGTGCGCGTCACCGCGTGGTAGAGCGTGTCGCGCTCCACCGGCACGCGGCCGGCCTCGGTAATCAGCCGGCAAAGCTCCTTGCGCGTAAGTCCCTGCGGCGTGGTCGCGCCGGCGTCGTGGTAGATCTTCTCTTCGATCACCGTGCCGTCCAGGTCGTCGGCGCCAAAGCGCAGCCCGATCTGCGCAATCTTCGGCGTAAGCATCTGCCAGTACGCCTTGATGTGCGCAAAGTTGTCCAGCATCAGCCGGCTCACGGCAATCTGCCGGATGTCCGTCAGTCCCGTCGTTACCGGCAGATGATCGAGCGGCGTGTTCTCCGGATGAAAGGCCAGGGGAATGAAAGTCTGGAATCCGCACGTCTCATCCTGCAGCGCGCGCAGCTTCAACAGATGGTCCACGCGGTCTTCATCGTTCTCAATGTGCCCATAGAGCATGGTCGCATTGGAGCGGAAGCCCATCTTGTGCGCAAGCCGCGCCGTCTCCAGCCACTCCGCGCCGTCGATCTTGTGATCGCAGATGATCGACCGCACGCGATGGGTGAAGATCTCCGCGCCGCCTCCGGGCATCGAGTCCACGCCCGCATCGCGCAGTTTCTCGAGCGTCTGCTCGACCGTCAGCTTCGCCCGCCGCGCCAGATAGGCGATCTCCACCATGGTGAAGGCCTTGATGTGCACGCGAGGAAACCGTTTTTTCAACCCTTGGATGAGATCCAGGAAAAACTTGAAGGGAAGGTCCGGATGCAGCCCGCCGACGATATGGAACTCCGTCACCGCCTCGCTATAACCGGAAGCCGCCGTCTGCCACGCCTCCTCGAGCCCCATGGTGTAGCCGGCCGCGTCGCCCTTCTTGCGCCCGAAGGCGCACAGCTTGCAGGCGGCCACGCACACGTTGGTCGGATTGATGTGGCGATTAACGTTGAAGTAGGTCACGTCGCCGTGCAGCCGCTCGCGCACGAAGTTCGCCAGCCAGCCCACCGCAAGAACGTCATTTGTGCCGTAGAGCGCGAGGCCGTCCGTTGCGCTGAGCCGCTCGCCCGCGAGCACCCTCGCCGCAATAGGCTCGAGCCGCCGGTCGTACGTCCGGAAAGGTGCGCGCGCGCTCGATCCGTTGCCGGATTCCGTCACCTGCATACTTCAATGATACCGGAATTCGTTTCCGGGATTCGTACCCCGGCTCACTTGCTGCCGGTTTCCGCTTCCGCCGGACCCGGGCTCGCCGAATCCGGCCCCACCAGCACGCCGTCATCGAGCGACGCCGCCACCAGCCGCCCACCCGCTCCGCGAATAATCGATACCGGATAGCCTGTCTGCCACCAGTCCCAGGTCTGCGTCTTGGGATCGATCGCGAAAACCTGGTCGCTCGCTCGCGAACTCACCAGCACGCGGTGTGTCGCCGCGTCGTAGCTCACGTCGTCCACGTCGCGGAACGGAAGCCGCTCAAACCACATCCAGGTCTTGCCCAGGTCCTGAGAGTAATACACGCCCTCGCGCGCACCCAGCCACAGCGTGCCGTCCGGCGAAAAAAGAATGCTGCGCATGCGCGTAACCATGGTGGGCAATCCCAGGGGCCACCAGGTCACGCCGCCGTCGGTCGAGAGCACCACGCCGTCCGTGTGCGCCGCCACAATGGTGCTGCCGTTCACAGACACAGAAGTGTAGTCGCTTGCGCCCATCACCGGGCCGCCCTGCCAGGTTGCGCCCTGGTCACGGCTGGTGAGCAGGCCCTCGTCGGTTGAAGCGGCCCACACATCGCCGGAAACATCGAGCGCGCTCACGCGGCCCTGGAGTTCGATCGTGGGAGCCTTTACTTTCTTCTCCACGTTTACGCGCACTCCCTTGGCCTTCTCCGTGGCGGTCTTCACCACCGTGTTCGCGATCAGGTTCTTCGGCTCCCAGCTCAGCGCGTCGCTTGCTGCGGATGCGGGCGCCGGCGCCGCTCCACCCGGCGCCGCGGCATCCGCGCTCGGAGGATCGAGCACAAAGATCCCGTCGTTGGTGCCCGCCACCACGGTTCCATCTTTCGTCTGCGCCAGCGCAAACACGTCGCGCCCGTCCAGCCCCTTGCCCACCTGATCCCAGCTCGCGCCGCCGTCGTTGGACTCGAACACTCCGCCGAAGCTCTTGTCGTTGACCACGCCCGCGTACAGCCGCTGCGGGTCGCTCCGGTCCACCAGCAAAGCTGTTACCTTGCGCTCGGAGATTCCGCGGTTCGACTGCACAAAGGTCACCCCCGCATCCTCGCTCGCCAGCACGCCGCCGCGGTCGGTGGCCAGCAGCACGTGTTTGGAGTCGCGCGGATCGACATAGACGGCGTTCACAATCACATCGGAGTCCGTCATGCGTTTGAATGTGTGTCCGCCGTTCTCTGTCTTGTACAGGCCCTCCGTGGTGCCCGCGTACACCACTTCGCGGTTTTCCGGGTCCTGCATTAGCGCCCGCGTCCTTCGCGCCTCCGAAGGGATGCCCTGAATCTTGCGGAAGACCAGCCCCGCGTTCTCGCTCTTGTAGATTCCGCTGCACGCGCTCAGATACACCGTGCGCGTGTGCTCGGGGTCGATGATGATCGAGAACACGTCCGAGTCCACGATCAATCCCTGCTTGATGCTCTTCCAGCTCTTCCCGCCATCCGTCGTCTTCCACGGAAGATGCCAGGTGCCCGCGTACACCACCTCGGAATTTTCCGGATCGACGGCCAGCGATTCCACTTCGTGAATCTCTCGGTCGCCCTCGGGGCTGATCTGCTCCCAGGTTGCGCCCGAATCCATGCTGCGGTAAACGCCTTTCAGCGTGCCCGCATAGAGAATGTGCGCGTCGGAGTGCGCCTGCACCAGCGCGTGGATCGATTGCCCCTTGAGCCCCTCCGCTTCGGTCCAGGTATGTCCGCCGTCGTGGCTCACCCACAGACCGCCATCGGCGCTGTCCTTCCACGCGCCCACAAAAATCGTCGAGGGATCCGAGGCATCCACCACGATGCTGTCCAGCACAAATCCGTCGGTGGGATCGATCTTGGCCAGCCGATTCCAGGATGCGCCGCCATCCCTCGATTCATAGAGCCAGCTGTTGGTGGTGCCCAGATAGAGATGGCTGGGATCTCCCGGATCCGCAGCAAATGCGCGCGCATCGCCGCCTGCTGGAACCACTATGCTCCACGCCGGCGCAGCCGGCGCATGGGGAGCCGCGAAAACCGTCAGCGCGAAAACCGGAAGAGACAGCGAAAGCCCGAACCGGAAGAGACGGCGAAAACCAAGGTGCGGGCGCATCATGCCCAGAAAACTCCTGAATATTCTCTAATAAGTATACAAAGATCCAAAACCAAGTGTTCAACCATCCGCGCCGGGCTGCTGCCCGGGCATCAGCCGGGTAAATTCAAGTGCGCACACATCGCGCCGCGCTTATGCCAAGCACGAACCGGGAGCAGCCAACTCGAGCAGGGAGGGCGCCCGGCGCGTTGAGCTTCGTCCATTTGAAGGAGGGAAGCTCAATGCGCCGTCAGCCCCGCGCAGCTTGCAGTTACTGCGCTGCAGCCGCTTTTTTGTGGTGGTGCCGAGCGCCCAGAGGTTTGCGCTCTTCCGGCTTCACCGTGGTCTCGTCCACCGGCGTGGTTCCGCTCACGTCGGTCGAGAAGTCGGCGCCGGCGGGCACCAGGTAGTTCTGCGCCGACTGACCGTCCGCCGGCACCGTGGCCACGCTGATCCG
>JASHTS010000145.1 GCA_030040425.1 Acidobacteriaceae bacterium
TGCCAAAGGATTTGCCGACGCTCAATACGACAACGTCACGATCAGCATTGGCCGCGTCCTCGATCTCAACGTCCATATGAAGGTCGGCTCCGCCACGCAGACGGTTGAAGTCAACAGCCAGGGTGAAGTTCTCGAGACCACGACCAACACTCTCGCTACCACTCTCAGCCCTGAGGCCATTCAGGACCTCCCGCTCAACGGCCGCGACGCATTGCCCTTCGCGCAGCTCGTCTCCGGCGCACAGAGCGGCGGCGACCAGCGCTTTGAAACCTACAACGCGTTGCCCAATGCCTCGCTGAACATCACGGTCGACGGAATGAACGATAACTTCCAGAGATATCGCACTTCGTCGACCGGGTTTTTCGATGCCGCACCGTTGCGCATCGGGGCGGTCGAAGAAGCTACCATTTCCACCGACGATTTGACTGCCGATGCCGGCGCCGAAGGAGCCGTAACGCTGCGCTTTGAATTGAAGAGAGGCACCAACCGGTTTCACGGCAATGCCTTCTGGCAGACGCAGAACAGCGCCTTCGACGCGAACACCTATTTGGACGACGCGCAAACTCCAGTCGTTCCCAAGGCGCCTTTCCACATCAGCGATTTTGGCGGCAGCCTGGGCGGGCCGATCTGGAGGAACAAAATCTTCTTCTTCGGCAACTACGAGCAGGAGTACCAACCCGGCAAAGGGACTGCCTACCAGAGCGTGCTCACGCCGGCTGCGCAATTGGGGAACTTCACCTATACCGGGACCGACAGTGCCCAGCACACGGTCAATGTGCTCAGCATCGCGGGCGCCAACGGCTTTCCCTCAACGGTTAATTCTTTGATCGCCGCCCAATTTGCCGACATTCAACCTTCCGTCTCGAAGGCTCTCTCGAACGCCGCCACCGCGTTGCCTTACCAGAACGAGTTGATGTGGCAGTATCCGGATAACACCGACCAGATCTTCCCCACGGTCCGCCTCGACTATCAAATCACCTCCAAGATCGACTGGCATGTCGCCTACGATATGTATTGGCGCACCTACCCCGGATCCCCTCCCTATCCAGGCGACCCCAACGACAACAGCAGCAGCTTCCAGTCCACTTACTCGACCTTTACCACGGGTCTTAACTGGACCCTGACTCCGAACCTGGTAGACCAGCTCAACTTCGGAGTGCTCAATACCCAGGAGGAGTACAACATCGGCAATTCCACGAATCCTTTCGCCTCTGAAGACAACATCATCATCGAGGCTCCGTACTTCGTCAATGGGGAAGGCGTGTTATCGCCGTGGATCCCCAACTACTACCTGCCGGAACCGCGCAATAATCCGGTTCGCGACGTGAGCGACCTGCTGACCTGGACGCACGGCAAGCACTCTCTCACCTTCGGCGGCGACTGGCGCACTTCCACGGATTTCGATACCGGCGATGCAGACCCGCCTGGATACAACCTGGGCATCAACAGCCTGGACCCTGCGGTGAGCATGTTCAATTCGGCGAACTTTCCCGACATGAACTTCAACGAGGCGAATGAGCAGGATCTCACCAACGCCGAAGACCTCTACGCCACGCTGGTGGGCCGGGTGAATTACATTTCCGGGGAGAATTGGGTAAATTCTTCGACGCACCAGTACGCGGTGGAAGGCATCATGAAGCAGCCGGAGGCGCAGAAAGTGGGCGGAATCTACTTTCAGGATGCGTGGCGCATGACGCCGCACCTGGCATTCAACTACGGATTTCGCTGGCAGTTCTCGGGCGCCATTCACAACACCAACGGCACGTACACGAATCCGACATACGCAAGCCTGCTGGGTCCCTCGAGTGCGCTGTTCCAGCCGGGCACGCTCAACGGCGTGGCCAACCCGCAAATCTCTCTGCGGCCCTCCCCCTACAGTCCCGACCTTGAGGAGCCATCCCCGAACATCGGCTTCGCGTGGAATCCGAGCTTCAGCAGAGATAGTTTTCTGGGCAAGCTGGCCGGCGGTTCGAACCTGGTGATCCGTGCCGGTGCGGCGATTACGCACTACGACGAGGGCTGGACGACGTTCGAGGAGGCCACGGAATACACCAATCCCGGCGACACGCAGGACGTTTTCCTGAATGCAGGGCCCGCAACGGGCACGCCTGCGGGCGAGTTTCCCGCCGGATCGCTGGCGCTGGGCCAGACGCCGCCCACACTGAATACCTTCCCGAGCTCTTTCACTTTTCCCACGCCGGAGTCCGATTTCACCTTCGCGAATCAGCCGTTTGCCACCGTGAACCCGAATCTGCGCTCGCCCTACATCGAAAATTGGAACTTCGGCCTGCAGCGGCAATTGCCGGGCAATACGGTGGTGGAAGTGAATTATGTCGGCAACCACTCCATCCATATGTGGATGAATTACGACCTGAACGAAGTGGACATCTTCGGCGGTTTTCTGGGCGAGTTCGAGACCGCGCAGGCCAACCTGGCGGCGAACGGAGGGGCGAGTTTCGCGGATGCGGGTTTGACCTCCACACCGCTGCTGGATCAGGCCTTCGGCAGCAGCTCCGCTCCGAATTCGCCTTATGTCAATCCAACCTATATCGGCTATCTGCAGAGCGGGCAGGCCGGCGCCCTGGCCAACGCGATCGGTAGCAGTTCGACGTACTTTTGCAATCTGGTGGGCAACGGCGGCGGCACATTTACCCCCTGCATCAACAACGGGTACACCTCCTCCACGACCTATCCCATCAATATCTTTCAGGCCAACCCATACGCCGCTGGACAGCCCATCCTGCTGCTCAGCGATCCGGGCAGCGAGGCGTACAACGGCCTGCAGGCGCAGGTGAAACATCCCGCGGGCCATGGCCTGATGCTGATGGCGAACTACGCCTGGAGCCACGCCTTCACGAACCGCTACATCGGCGACTATTACACCGCCGACGAGGCCGAGGGGAACTTCACAACCCTGCGCGATCGAAGCCTGAACCGCGCACCGTCTCCCTACGATCAGCGCCAGACTTTCCGCGTCTATTCCACCTACCTGCTGCCTTTTCACAGCGCCAGCCGCCTTCTCAACGAGGCTGCCGGCGGCTGGACCGTCTCCCCGATCTTCCAATGGCAGACGGGCCGCAACTTCAAGCTGCTCGGCGGCACCAACACCTACAACGACTACGATTATCTCTTCGGTGCGCCGTCCTACAGCCCGCCGGATGCGAGCGACTCCGGCGTAGTTTTGGACGGAGTCACGGCGAAGCAGCTGCAGAAGGCCGTGGGCTATTTTCCCAATCCATCGAACCCTTCGGCGCCCATGAATCTGATGAACCCGAAGGTGTTCAACAACGGCACGGGCACGGTTCTGCCTGAAACCACGCCCGGCGTGCTGGGGCAGTTTATCTACCTGCACGGACCGCAGCTGGTCAGCACCGATTTCGCGGTCACCAAGGATTTCCCGCTCTTCGAACAGGTCCACTTCAGCATCCAGGCCGAGATGCTCAACGTGTTCAATCACCCGCTTTGGAATTACGAGGATGCAGCCTCGGTGGCCGAGTATAACTCCAACAACCCGGTGCAATATGTCACGGTGACCAACAGCCCGGCGGCGCCGGGAACGGAGACCAATCCCGAAGGGACGGGCTCGGGCGGATCGCGCGATATCCAGTTCCGCGCGCAGATACAGTTCTAGAGCATTTTCGGATTACTAGCGCAGTAGGCAGGCAACGATCCGATGACCGCCGCTTTTCGCATCCGCGCGGATGGAGTGCGAGGGCGGCGGTCGCATGTTTTATAAGGAAAACAAACGAGGTGCGAAGGGAGGCACATGAAAAGAGCGGGATGGGTGTGCGCGCAATGGGTCTTCGGTTTTCTTCTTGTCTGCAGCGCGGCTTACGGGCAGTTGACGGCGGCGGATTTTGACCGCGCGCTCAACTTGCAGGAGAAGATGAGTGCGCTGGTCGTCGACCAGCCCGATACGCCGGTGTGGCAGGAGAGCGGGGACACATTCGTTTACCGCAAGAGCGTGGCGGGCGGGCATCTGTTCGAGTTTGTGGACGCGGATGCCGAAAGCAAGCAGCCGGCCTTCGACCACGAGAAGCTTGCGGCCGCACTCTCTGCGGCGAGCGGCGAAAGCTACAAGGCCGCGACACTGCCGTTCATGCGCTTCCGCTATGCAGACAACAGAACCGCCATCGAGTTTATCCTCAGCGGATCGCGCTGGCGCTGCGACCTGAAGGCGTATACGTGCGCCAACCAGGGGTCGCTGCATCCCGGCGACGAGGAGTACGACGGCGACGATTACGACGACACGCCCAAGGCGGTGAACGGAGCCGACAGGACGAAGGCATCGCCGGACGGGCATTGGCTGGCGTACGTCGAGAATTACAACGTCCACGTGCGGGCAAAAGATGCGAAGGGGGATGGCAAGGAACAGATCACGCTGAGCGAGGACGGGTCGGAGGGAAATTACTATGCGCTGGACACCATCGCGTGGTCGCCGGACTCGAAGTTTCTGGTCGCGTACCGCATCCGGCCCGGCTACCGGCGGCTGATTCATTACGTGGACGCGGCGCCGGCGGATCAACTGCAGCCGGAGTATCCGACCATGGTGTATCCCAAGCCCGGCGACGTGCTGGCGCTCGAGCAGCCGGTGCTGTTCGACGTGGCGGCAAAGCGGGAGATACCGATCGACAACAGCCTGTTTCCCAATCCCTATGAGTTGAGCGAGCCCCAGTGGTGGAAAGACAGCCGCGGATTCACCTTCGACTACAACCAGCGCGGGCACCAGGTGTACCGCGTGATCGAGGTGGACGCGCATACCGGAGCGGCGCGCGCGCTGATTACCGAGCAGAGCCAGACGTTCATCAATTACGAGCCGCTGATCATGAACCAGTTCGACACCGGCAAGATCTATCGCTGCGACGTGGACGACGGCAGGCAGATCATCTGGGCCTCGGAGCGCGACGGATGGGAGCATCTTTACCTGATCGACGGAAAGACGGGCGCGGTGGTCAATCAGATTACGAAGGGCGATTGGGTGGTGCGCGCGGTGAATTTCGTCGACGAGAAGAAGCGGCAGATCTGGTTTGAGGCCAGCGGCATGAATGACGGCGAGGACCCGTACTTCGTCCACGGCTACCGCATCGACTTCGACGGCACGGGGCTGACGCCGCTGACGCCGGTAGAGGCGAATCACCATCTCGAGTTTTCCAAGGACGGCAAGTATTACGTGGATACCTGGTCGCGGATCGATTTGGCGCCCACCATGGCGCTCTATCGCACCGAGGACAACAAAGAGCTGATGGAGCTGGAGCACACGGACATCGGCAAACTGATAGCCGCGGGATGGCATCCGCCGGAGGTGTTCAAGGCGAAGGGTCGGGACGGCAAAACCGACATCTGGGGCGTGATCTACCGGCCGGCAAACTTCGATGAGCACAAGAAGTATCCGGTGATCGAGGACATCTACGCCGGGCCGCAGGGATCGTTCGTGCCCAAGTCGTTTTCCGCGCGCGTGGAGCCGCTGACGGAGCTTGGCTTTGTGGTCGTGCAGATCGATGGGATGGGTACGAACAACCGCTCCAGGGCCTTTCACGACGTGGCGTGGCACAATCTGAAGGACGCCGGCTTTCCCGATCGCATCTTGTGGCACAAGGCCGTGGCGGCCAGGTACCCTTGGTACGACATTTCGCGCGTGGGCATCTTCGGAACCTCGGCGGGCGGGCAGAGTGCGATGGGCGCGCTCTTGTTTCATCCCGAGTTTTACAAAGTGGCGGTCTCGAACAGCGGCTGCCACGACAACCGCATGGACAAAATCTGGTGGAACGAGCAGTGGATGGGTTGGCCGGTCGGCCCGCAGTACTCCGAATCTTCCAACGTCGACAATGCGTGGCGGCTCCAGGGCAAGCTGATGCTGGTGATGGGCTTGATGGATCACAACGTGGACCCCTCGTCGACCCTGCAGGTGGTGGACCGGCTGATCAAGGCCAACAAGACCTTCGACCTGCTGGTGGTGCCGGAGGCCGATCACGGCACGCGCGGGCCGTGGACGCGCTATACAAACCGCAATCTCTTCGATTACTTTGTGAAGAACCTGTTGGGCGAAGAGGTGCCGGACTGGAACGCGCAAGCGGCGACGGCCTCGGCCGCGCCTGGCAGCGGGCAAGAGGAACCATAAGTGGGCGATGCGGCGCAAGACCTGGGCCGGTACCGGAAGATGCTGGCGGTGGCCTTCGAAGAGGCGCGGATGGGACTGATCGAGGGCGGCATTCCCATCGGCGCGGCGCTTTTTACGCGCGCGGGTGAGCTGGTGAGCCGCGGCCACAACCGGCGCGTGCAGCAGGGCGACCCCAGCATCCACGCAGAGACGGATGCCTTCCGCCGCGCGGGACGCCAGCGCAGCTATCGCGACAAGATCATGGTGACCACGCTGGCGCCGTGCTGGTATTGCAGCGGACTGGTGCGCCAGTTTGGCTTCGGGATGGTGGTTGTGGGCGAGAGCCGCAACTTTTCGGGCGGAATGGAGTGGCTGCGCGCGAACGGCGTGGAGGCGATCGATCTGGACGATGCGGATTGCCGCGAGCTGCTGGCGAAATACATCGCTGAAAATCCGGCGGTGTGGAATGAGGATATCGGGGAAGAGTAGGGACTAAGCACTAGAACTGGTTGCATCAATGGCATTGTCAAAGGGCACGGCTTTAGCCGGACCGCAAGAAACCGCATAAACATTGGGTTTTAGCCCCTGTGGGATGTTTCCATCTCGTATTCGGGCCACTTGTGCAACCAACTCTAGGGACCAGGGACCAGGGACTAGGGACTAGGGAACAAGAGAATAGGGAACAGGGAGCGAGGAAGCAAGGGAACAGGGACGTTCGGGTTCTGAGCGTTGGCGCCTCCGCTGCAGCTTTCTCTTGCGCTTCCTGCATCTACGCACGATAATGCTCGCAAGACACACAACCTACCCCCAACGGTGTACGGGCCCTCCTTTTTCCGGAATCTGCGCTCAACTCTTCGGTCAACTGTCCCGGCGGGTCTCCCAGTCAACTCTCCGATCCGTTCTCCGATCAGTTCCCGATCCGTTCTCAGATCAAGGAGGTCCCATGGGCGCAACACCGCAGTCTCCTCCGGCTCCGCCGCAAGCTCCGAGCCAGTCTTCCGGCGTCCGCGGCTGGTACATCGACGAGATCGTCGTGGTGGCCTTCGCCGTCTTCGGCGTCGCCGGCGCGGTCTTTCTTCCGCTGCGCTACAACATTCCCCCCATCATCACGGCATACCTGATGTCTACGGGACTGGCCGCGCTCGCCTACCGATTTCTCGGCGGCGTGCAGGGATCGTCGTTGACGGTGGGAGCTCTCAAGCTGAGCGGCGCACTGGCGGCCCTGGTGGGCATCGCCTCGCTGATCAACCACACCCTCGTCAGCGAGCTTCCCAAGCCGCATGAAGTCTGGCAGGTCACGGGCCAGGTGTTGGACGAAACCGGAAAGCCGCTGTCCTATTTCGATCCCGGCGACATTGCCATTCAGCCCTCGGTCATCCGTCCCGGAATCGAGGGCAAATACCAGGTCACCGTCACAAGCTGGCCCGATATCAACGGCAATCAGCAGCTCCCCGCTCTCTCCATCAGCCATGCCGCTTACAGTCCCGTGGTCATCGATCTCAACTCCGGCACCCAGAACGCGGAGACCGTCACCCGCAACGGCCAAAGCATCGCGATCAGCCCCGTCCAGTTGCAGAAGCTGGTGAGCTACGCGCCCACGCAACCTTTGCAGCCGGTGGCTGCCGGACTGCAGGCCCCGCCCACCACCCCAGCCGCGGCAGCCCCCACCGCAACTCCGGAGTCCCAGCCATGACCTGCCGCACCGGTATTCTTCGCGTCGCTTCCCTGGGCCTGCTTCTGGCCGCCGCCTCGGCGCATGCTGCGTCGGTGCGCGGCCAGGTCTCGCATAAAAACGGCAAACCGGCCACGGGCATCTCCGTGACCCTCTCCGATCACAAGAGCTTTCGCAGCCCGCCCGCTTACGTGGGCAACGACGGCATGTACTATCTCTCCAACATCACTGCCGGCGAATACTACCTTGAGGTGTGGGCGAACCCGAAGTCGCCCACCGTCTATCAGGTCAAGGTCTCCGAGCCGAGCACCGATATGCCGAGGGTCACGGTGCCGTGAAAGCGGAGGGACTGGGGACGAGGATAGAGGGCGGGACCTCCAGAGCGGATAACTGAAGAATGCTCATAAATCGCCGTCCCCGCTGCCGGGCGACCGGCGACTCACGCCGATCTGCGCGGCGAGCGCGAGGAGCGATTCGTCGCTTTCGCGCGCGGAGGAAATCTGCATGCCGCCGCGGACGCAGGGAACGGCGATGGCGGGCGTGCCGGAGAGACTGAAGGGCGTGGAGTAGCGCAGCAGGCGGGCGCGGGTCTGGGAGTGGTCGGCGCCGGCCTCGAGCCGCGCAACCGGCGCGCAGGGAAGAACGATGAGCTCGTCCGTCGAGAAGAGCTCGTCCATGCGCGCGCGGAACTCGGCGTGGCGGCGGCGCAGGGCGGAGACCTCGTCCGGCTTGATGGATGCGCCCCAGTAGAGCCGTTCGCGGATGGCGGCCTCGAACCGGTCGAAGTGGCCGGCGTGAATCTGCGCGGCTTCTGAGGCCTGAAGGGGCGCGAAGATGTCGCGGGACTCCGGCCACCAGGAGACGTCGACGCTGTGCGCGGCCAGGCCGAGAGATTCGAGCCGGCGCGTGAAGGCGCGGAAGCTCAGAACGATGTCCGGCTCGCAATCGTCGAGAAAGCTCTCGGGAACAGCGGCAAAGCGCGTGAACGCGCGCGTGCGCGCAGGCGAGGCGGGCGCGAAGGGCGCGGCGAGCAGGGGCGCGTCTTCGAGATCGCGGAAGATCCAGCCGAAAGTGTCAAAAGAGGGAGCCAGATGCGCGCCGCCGCTCCAGTTGCCGCGGCCCAGCGTGGCGCGGTAGCCGGCCAGTCCGCAGAGCGCGGCGGGCACGCGGATGGAGCCGCCGGTATCCGTGCCGATGGCGGCCACGGCAGAGCCCTCGAGCACGCTGGCTGCGGCGCCGCTCGATGAGCCTCCGGTGAGCGCGCCGGAGTAACCGGGTTTCTGCTCCGGCGAAGAAGATCTGTCGCTGGGGACACGGGGCTGATAGCAGTCGCCGTAGTCGGGATTCTCGCCGGTGATGCCCCAGGCGAGCGGATGCAGATGGGTCTTGCCGGTGAGGACGGCGCCCGAGGCGCGCAGTTCCGAGACGAGCCAGGAATCCCGCTTCGCCGTGCCGTTGAGGTCGCGGTAGAAATGCACGCCGCAGCTGGTGGGCGCGCCGGCGAGATCGAACAAATCCTTCACCGAAACGGGCAGTCCCCAGAGAGCGGCGCGGCCGTCACCGAAAGCGCCGCCCATTTCCGGTATGGGGCCGCGCGGCATGGCGGCGGCTCGCTCGGCTTCGGCGCGGGTCCAGGCGGGATCCTGCCAGAGATAGGTGTTGCGGCCGAGGTTCCGATTGGAACGTGCGAGCGCCTCTTCCGCAAGCGTCGAGGGCTGCACCGCGCCGGCGAGCAGCGCGGCGCGCAGGGCGCGGATCGGCGAGGAGGCGGCAGGCGCTTGGGCCATACATCGATTGTAGGCAGCGCCGGCCGGGCGCCGGCACACGGGCGCAGATCATCCTGGATATGCGATCATTGACCCAAACCATCGACGAGGGCCGGGAAGCTGATTGCGCCGGTTTTTCCGGCACCAGCGGTGGAATTTGCCTTTTTCTTTGCCTTGATCTTGCCGAATCGCCTGGCCCGCGAATCCATGGGCGCGGGCGAAGCTGTTGAAGCCAGGGAGACGCAATGATACGGACGGAATCCGACTCCGGCTGGTGGCTGATCACGCACGTGGATCACGCGCGGCTGGCCGGCGCCATGGCGGAGGCCTGGGGCAACGCGCAGTTCCGCAAGCCCGAGCCGCGGGTGCGCGTGCTGCATGCGATCGCGCACCACGACGACGGCTGGATGGATCGCGACGCGAAGCCGACGGTGACGCGCGAGGGAAGGCCTTCGGCCTTTTCCACCGAGCTGGTGGGCAGGTACCTGGCCTTCGAGGAGATGGATCTCGAGGAGTTCCTGGAGGTGCGCGAGCGCGCGGTCAAGATCATCGCCGAGCAGGATGCTTACGCCGGGCTGCTGGTTTCCATGCACACCTACAGCCTGCTCACCGACCACGCCGATCCCTCGAAGATCACGCGCAAAAACCTGCTGCTGCTGGACTCGTTTCTGGTGCGCCAGCGCCGCTACCAGAGCGAGCTGGACGCGCGCATTGCCGGCGACCGGACCCTGAGCTGGGAAGAAAAATCGGGCGAGAGGATCGTGGAACACTTCCGCCTGTTGCAGGCCTGCGACAATCTCTCGCTGCTGGCCTGCGTGGCCTTCAGCAGTCCGGCGCAACTGCTGCATCCGCTGCCGCTGAGCGACGGCACCTCGCGCGATGTGCGTGTGACGCCGCTGGCCGGGCGGCATTTCCGCCTGGCGCCCTGGCCGTTCACCGAGAAGGAACTGGTGTTTATGGTGCCGGCGCGGCACGTGGAGCGCAAGTTCTTCGCCACGTCCGAGCAGTTGGCACGGGCCTTCGAGCTGGCCAAGGTGAAGACGCTGACGGTGACCCTGACCAAGTGAGGATTGTGGGCCGTACTTCGCCGAGCGCGCGACCCGGCAGGAGCTGAGGCCCGCTCAGCCAAAAAAGGCATCCGGCGAACCGGATGCCTTTTTTGCATGGGCCCTGTGAGCGGGGGCGGGTCAAAAGTCTAAATGCAGCGACATCTGGAACTGGCGCGGCGCACCGATGGTGTGGCCGACCAGGCCGAGTCCGCCGGCGCAGGAATAGATGCCGCCCGCGCCCGGTGCGGCGTTCTGCGTGCCGCAACCCGTGGGCAGAGGGCTGGCATTACCCGGATCATAAGGCGCGAAGTTATTATAGCCCGCGTTCTGCGAGACCTCGTTGCCGGGAATGTCGAAGCTCGAGGTATTAGTCACGTTGTAGACGTCGAGCGTGTACTTCAGGTTATAGCGCTCGTTGTCGAACGTGGTCTCCTTGACGACGGAGATATCGGCGCGCTTCTGAAACGCCTGGCGGAAGATGTTGCGCTGGCCGGTAGTGAAGGTGGTCTCGTAAGGATCGTCGGGAGGAATGGCGCCGCCCAGGCCGCCCGCAGGCAACAGGGGCAGCGTGAAGCAGGTGGCTTTGAGGGCGCCGCCGTTATTCGATTCGCTGGGATTGTAGAACGCACCCGATCTTCCCGTGAGTGCGCTGCGCGGCGAGCAGCCCGGAGCGAGCGGCACAATGGGGTTGGTGATGCCGTCGGAGGTGGAATAGAAGATGCTGCCGATGGCGCCGGAGAAGTCGATGATCGAGTAGGGCTGGCCGCTCTGCAAAACCGTGAGTCCGGTGAGCGACCACCCGTCGATGAACTTGCCCGCGAGCCGGCCGGCGGGCGCGTAGTGGGGAAGTTTCAACGTGTAATCGAAGTTGATGACGTGGGTGCGGTCGAAGTCGGCAGAACCGTAGCCGCTGCGCAGGTTGAGCGGATTGTTGCCGTTGTAGAACAGGCCCAGGCCGCTCTGCTCGTCGAGGGCGTGCGACCAGGTGTAAGAGGCGCCCGCCTGGAAGTTGTGGCTCATGCGCTTCTCCGCATGCGCCTGTAACGCGTTGTAGGCGTCCACGCCGGCAGCGCGGTAGTCGATGGACTCGGCGGCATAACCGATATAGGGCACGCGCAGGTCGACGTTGCCGCCTTCATAGGTGGCCAGGTAGTAGGCCGGCGATCCGAAGCAGTTGGGCGCTGTAGTGGGCAGTTGGTTTGCCACGTAATTGGTGCTCACGTTGTAACCGTAGCTGTAAGCCTGCGGGCACCCGGTCTGGGTGAGAAATATGTTGGTGGGCGAAGCGATGTTGGGTTGATTGAAAGGCACGGGGATGACCTGGTGACGGCCCACATTGCCCACGTAGCCCATCTCGAAGGCGAAATCGTTGCGCGGCTGCCACTGGATGTCGAGGGTGTAGTTGATCGTATAGGGCAGCTTGTTGGCGCGGTCGTAGATGCCGAGGGAGATGGGCTGGCCGTTGTGGATGATCTGGTTGCCGGCCGTGGTGGCACAGTAAGCACCGGGATTGCCGGTATTCACGATGCTGCACACGTTGGGCAGGAAGCTGGCCAGATCGGTGGCCTTGGGACTGCTGGGCGCCGCGTACTCGAGGCTGGTGCCGTAGGGATTTTCGATGTTGCCCTCGGAGGGAGTGCTGGGAACGCCGCCTCCGCCGCAGGTGGGCAGATAGCCCTCGTAGTAGAAATAGCCCGATGACGGGCAGGTGGAGTCATTGACGAAGGGCAACTGCTGGTTGATGCCGAAGGGACCGCCGGTGACGGTGCCGATGGCGTAGCCGGGTGAGAAATAGGTGAAAAGCTCGCCGCGATCGTAATAGATGCCGGCGCCAGTGCGGAAGACGATGGTGTTGTGATCGCGGGAGGGCGACCAGGCCGCGCCTACGCGCGGGCCAATGCCCCACTGGCGGCCGGTGAGCGTGGTGTTGCTCACGCCCTTGGAGCCGTTGGCGTTGTTGCCGGCGATGATGAGGCCGGGGTTGGCGATGGTGTCAGTCCCCGGGCAGTAGGAGTAGGCATTGGGATCGGCGCCGTTGGTGGCGCAGCCCTGGGGATTGGTGCCGGGGTCGAAGTTAAAGATGCGGCCGTATTTTTCGGTGAGGCCGCCGTCCCAGTCGTAGCGGACGCCGGCGGTGAGCGAGAGGTTGGGAGTGATCTGGTACTTGTCCTCGACGTACATGCCGAGCTGGTTGGCGCGGTAGTAGCGGCTGGCGTTGCCCTGCAGGAACGAGGTGACGTAAAACTCAGTGGCCGCGCCGCCGGGCACATCATAACCCTGGACAAACTCGCTGAAGTCGTCGGTGGCCACGGTGCCAATGCCGGTGCGCTTGTCGATGGTGTTGAGCTGGGTATAGGCGTAGCTGCCACCGAAGGTGACGGTCTGCTTGCCCAGCAGCCAGATGGCGTTGCCGGAGGGCGAAAGCCGGTTCTGGAAGACGCCGGTGTTGCTGGACTGCGATTCGGCGTTGGGGCCGATGTTGAGATAGACGGGGCTGATGCCGGGGAAGTTCGCGGCCTGGACGTTGCCGAAGACGTTGATGATGGAGATGCCGGGGAAGTAATTCGAACCGAAGACATTGATGGAGCCGGTGCCATAGGCGCCACCGGGGATGGCGCTGGGACCGAAGGGCTGCACGTTGTCGGCCCAGTTTTTCTCGCGCAGCACACCCAGGGTCTCGGTGGTGCTCAGGTTGTTTTTGAGCAGGAGGGTGTTGTTGATGGAGAACTCCTGCGCGCCGGAGTCGAGATGCTCGTTGAAGCCGGGAACGCTCGAGTAGGAGTAAGGCGCGGTGGTGGGATCGTGCTGATAGTAGTACTTGAGGCTGATGGTGTCCTTCTGAGTGGCGTTCCAGTCGAGATCGGCGACACCCTGGCTGGATTTGAAGTAGCCGGTTCCGGGGATGAAGGCGTTGTCCAGGTGGGCGATGGTGGGCAAGGGATTGGCCGTGCCGTAGAGCGAGTCATTGGGGATAAGCCACTTGCCCGGCTCACCGGGCAGTGCGGGCGAGTTGAAGAGTATGGCGGCGAGAGGATCGACGTTGGCGCCGCTGAGCTCGGTGCCGAAGGAGTTGTTGGTGACGTTGGCCAGGTCGGCGGGGTCGCGGTCGCTGTCATTGAGGCCGATGGGCACATCGAGGAAGGAGTCGCCGAGCTCAGCGTCAGAGACGTGCAGGTACTGGAAGGCGGCAAAGCCGAAGAGCTTGTCCTTGATGATGGGTCCGCCGAAGGTGCCGCCGAACTCCTCGCGGTGCAACTGCGGAACTTTGTCGCTCGCCGGGACGTCGGGATCCTGCTTGAAGAAGAAAGGCGCGGCGTTGATCCAGTTGGTGCCGTGACGGAAATAGAGCGCGCCGTGGACCTGGTTGGTGCCGGCCTTGGTGCTCATGTCGATGTGCGCGCCGGAGGTGGAACCCTGCTGGGCGTCATACATGGAGGCGTTGACGCGGACCTCCTGGAGAGTTTCCGGCGCGGGCGTGGGGATGGCGTTGCCGATGGAGAGATAGACGGAGGCCACGGACATGATGACGCCGCCGGCGCCGCCGGGCAGCGTCTGCACGCCGGTGGAGTTGATGACGCGGGCCGAGTCCACCTGGCTGGTGCTCTTGCCGTTGAAGAGGTTGGTGGCGTCGACGCCGTTGAGCAGGAAGCTGTTCGAGGTATCGCGCTGGCCGTTGGCCCAGATGGGCGCGTTGCC
>JASHTS010000146.1 GCA_030040425.1 Acidobacteriaceae bacterium
ATGAAGCCGGATGGCGCGCCTCGCGTAGGGCGCACCTCCGGCTTTGCTTTGTGCGCGGCGATGCAGCGATCGGAATGCGGCATACAATCGGTGGAGCAGGCATTCCCTATGTCCATTGGTCGCGAACCGGCGTCTTCGCGCGGCAAGGCGTTTGTGCTTTCGCTGCTTCTTGCATTCGTGTTCCTGCCCGGCGCGCGCGCGCAAACCGGGTCGCCGCAGGCTGCGCTCAAGGCTGACCTCGAACGCGGGCAGGCGGCTCTCGCGGCGAAGGATTCGGCGGCCGCGGCAGCAGCGTTTCGCGACGCGCTGAAGATCGATCCCGGGAATGCCGCGGCGCACGCCAACCTGGGCGCGATTGCGTTTTTCCAAGGCGATTGCGGCGCGGCGATGCCGGAGCTGAAGAGCGCGCTCGAGGGAGCGCCGACGCTCGAGAATGCGAAGGGGCTGATCGCCATCTGCGAAAAGCGCATGGGCGCAAAGAATGCGGCGGCCGATCTGGAAGCGGCCTTTGCCGCGATGAAAGACGAGCCCCTGCGCGTGCAGGTGGGCGTGGAGCTGGCCGATCTCTATTACCAGTCTGGCGACCTGGACCGCACGCTGCCGGTGGTGCACGAGCTGGTGACGCTGGCGCCGGATAACGTGGACCTGTTGTTTTTCGCGCAGCGAATTTACTCCGAGATGGCCGACGACACCATGAACAAGCTGGCGCTGCTGGCGCCGGATTCGGCGCGGATGCAGCAGTTGATCGCGGAGAAGCTGATCAATGCCGGCGACCTGAACGGGGCCATCGAGCACTACCGCAAAGCGCTGGCCGAGGATCCGCGGCTGCCGGGGATGCATTTCGAGCTGGCGGAGGCGATCCTCGAAGGCGGCAACGACGCGGCCACGCAGGCAGCGGCGCGCGCGGAGCTGGAAGCGGCGGTGAAGGCCGAGGGCGACAACCCGCGCATTGAATGCACGTATGGCCGCATTGCCGCGCTTCAAGGGAACTTTGCCGACGCGCTCGCGCATTACCGGCGCGCCTACGCAATGGATCCGGCGAGCGGCGAGGCGCAGCTCGGCTTGGGCACGGCGCTGGCGGAGCAGGATCAGCCGCAGCAGGCGGTGAAGTATCTGCGCATGGCGGTCGCCTCCGATCCCATGAATGCATCCGCACATTACCGGCTGGCGCGGGCTTGCCGCGCGCTCAATCTGGACGAGGAGGCGCGCAAGCAGACCGGGCTCTACCAGGAGATTCGCGCGGCCAAGGATCGCACGGCGCAGCTCTACCGGCAGATGAACCGCAGGCCGGAGCCTGAAGACGAACTGCCCGGCGAGGGCCAGCCATGAGGGGCGCGCGCCTCAGAGCGGGTTGGGCGCGCGCGGCGGCCGTTGCGCTGCTCGCGGTGTGCGCGGCGGCGGCGTGGGCAAGCGCGTCCGAGATACCCCCGGCGGGCTTCACGCGCACGGTGTGGCAGACGCAGAACGGGCTCCCCGAACAGACGGTGCAGGCCTTTGCGCAGACCCCGGATCACTACTTGTGGATTGGGACCACGGGCGGGCTGCTGCGCTTCGACGGCGCGCGCCTGACGGTATTCGACAGCGAAAACACGCCCGCGCTTAAGGAGAACAGTGTCTTCGCGCTGATGGTCTCGCGCGATGGGAGCCTGTGGATCGGCACCGAAGGCGGCGGGCTGACGCGCTACGCGGAAGGGAAGTTTCAATCCTACGGCGCCAAAGACGGGCTGAGCGACGGATTTGTGCGCGCGCTCTTTCAGGACAGCGCAGGGACCATCTGGGTGGGAACAGACAACGGGCTGCTGCGTTTTGTTCAGAGGCGTTTCGTCCGCGTGGATGGAGTCAACGGTGTGCCCGCGGTCGCGGTGCACGCCATTGCCGAAGACCATCGTGGAGGGTTATGGGTGGGCGGCTCGCGCCTGCTGCGCTTCGATCACGGAACGGCCCGTGAATACCGGCTTCCGGGAGTGAGCAGCCAGAATCGCGTGAAATCGATCCTGGAGACGGCGGATGGGACGGTGTGGGTGGGAACGGTTTCGGGTCTCGAAAAACTGCCGGCGGGCAAGCGCGACTTCGAGCGCGTGGCCGGGATCCAGGGCACCGTGCGCGTGCTGCGGCAGACGAGCGACGGGAGCTTGTGGATCGGCATGATCGGCGACGGGTTGCGCATGGTGCGCGCGCAGGAGACGGTTACCATGTCTGCCGAAGACGAGCTGCCCAGCAACACCGTGCTCAACGTGTTTGAAGACGACGAGCGGAATATCTGGATCGGGACGCAGGCAGGGATGGTGCGGCTCACGCGGACGCCGGTGCGCATTGTCCCGCTGCCGAAGAATGTGGATTCGGACTTCGGCACAATTTACGCGGATCGCGATGGGACCCTGTGGGTGGTCTCGACGGATGTTTTCAGGATGCGCAACGGGGCGATCAGCGCGTATACCTTTCCGGGGCTGCGCGGCGTGCCGGTGCGCAACGTGTTTCGCGACCGCGCGGGGGCCCTATGGATCGGCACCGACGGCGAAGGGATCATTCGCAGCGACGGAGAGAAGAAACTGTGGATGACCACCAGGGATGGCCTGGTGAACAACTTCATCCGCGCCATTCTGGAGAGCCGCGACGGGAGCATGTGGATTGCGACCGACGAGGGCGTGAGCCACTGGAGCCGGCAGCGGGGATTCACCAACTACCGCATGCGCGACGGGCTGTCGTACTTCAGCACGCGGGCGCTGCTCGAGGACCGCAGCGGGGACATCTGGATCGGGACGGACCGCGGGCTGAACCGCATCCACGCGGGCGCATTTGTGCACGATGCGGCCACCGAGGGACTGAGTCAGCGCAAAGTTTGGACCATCGCGGAGGACGCGGACGGAGGGTTGTGGTTCGGCACCCGCGACGACGGCCTCTATCGATGGAAAGATGGCCGGTTGAGCCATCTCACTACCGACCAGGGGTTGGCCAGCAACAGTATCTACCAGGTGATCGAAGACGCGCACCGCGGATTCTGGATCAGCGGGCCGAACGGAATTTCGCTGTTGAACCGGCGCGATCTGGATGCCGCGGCCGATTCCCCGGGACAGCGGGTTTCGCTCACGTTTTACGGCATCTCCAACGAGGTGAGCGCGGCGCAGATTTACGGAGGGCGGCAGCCTTCGGGGTGCATCGACACGCACGGCGAGGTTTGGTTCCCTACCAATCGCGGACCGGTGCACATTCTCAACGAGCCGATGCCGAAACCGGTCGTGCCCCCCATCGCCATCAGCGAGGTTCTGGTGAACGGGCGCGCCGTAGCCGCGGACGGGCCGGTGGTGCTGAACCCCGGCAACAGCCGGCTGGAGATCACCTATGCTCCCATTTTGCTTCGTTCGCAGGACGACGTGCGCTTCCGCTACCGGTTGCGCGGATTCGACCCGGGCTGGATCGACGCGCAGGCGCGGCGCGTGGCCTCGTACACCAATCTGCCTCCGGGGAAATACACCTTTGAGGTAGCCGCGTCGGAAGGCAGCAACGCGCGGGGCGGCGCCGGGGCCTCACTGGCGGCGCTCGAAATTGTGCAACGGCCCGTGTTCTACCGCAGGCCGTGGTTCATTGCCGTATCCGTGCTGTTTCTCGCCGCCCTGATTTTGGGTATCTACCGGTTCCGGTTGTGGCAGATCAAGATGCAATTCGAGGCGGTGCTGGACGAGCGGGGACGGCTGGCGCGGGAGATGCACGACACCGTGATTCAAGGCTGCGCCAGCGTTTCCGCGCTGATTGAGGCGCTGGCGAGCTTGCTCAAGCGCGAAGACCAGCTCACCCAAAACCTCATCGAGCACGCGCGCACGCAACTGCGAAGCACCATCGACGAGGCGCGAGAGGCGGTATGGAACCTGCGCCGCAACAAGGCCGCGGAGAACTCGTTTGGCGCGGCGCTCAAGGGCATGGCGGAGCAGATCGGCAAGGAGTACAGCATTCCCATCAGCTGCGAGCTCACCGGGCGGCCGTTCGTGCTGAATCAGTTTGCCACGCACGAGCTGCTGATGATGGTGCGGGAAGCGTTGTACAATGCGGTTCTGCACGCAAAGCCGGAAAGGATCGACATTCGCGCGGCGTTTGCCCGAAATGACCTGACGCTGGAAGTGCGCGACGACGGCTGCGGATTCGACCCCGCGGCGATCGAGGCGCGCACCGATCATCATTACGGCCTGGTAGGCATGCGCGAGCGGGTGCAGTCGGTGGGCGGAAACTTCAGACTGGAAAGCGCGCACGGCAAGGGGACCGAGGTGCAGATTCAGATTCCGCGCAAAGTATCGGTGGCGCAGAGCGCGATGATGAGCGCATGACAGGGATGAAAGACAGCGAACGCGGCAACGAACGGCACAACGACCGAACCAAGGTGCTGGTGGTGGACGATCATCCCATCATGCGCGTGGGCGTGGCCGCGATCATCAACGCCTGCCCGGATATGGTGGCGGTGGCCGAGACGGGGACAGGCGAGAGCGCGATCGAGCTCTATGAGCGCCACCGCCCCGACATTACCTTGATGGATCTTCGCCTGCCGGGAATCAGCGGCGTGGAAACCATTCGCAGAATCCGCATGCGTCATCCGCAGGCGCTCTTTGTGGTACTCACCACGTACGAGGGCGACGAGGACATTTACCAGGCGCTCGAGGCCGGCGCGCGCGCGTACGTGATCAAGGGCATGCCGCACGAGGTGCTGGTGGATGCGCTCCGACGCGTTCTCGCGGGCGGGCGGTTTCTGCCTTCGCCGGTCTCGCGGGCGCTGGCTTCGCGCACTCCGGACTCGGACTTCAGCGCGCGCGAGCGCGAGGTGCTGGAGCTGCTGGCGCAGGGCGAAAGCAACAAGCGCATCGCCGCTCTGCTGGGCATTACCGAGGCCACGGTGAAGTGCCACGTGAGCGTGATCCTGATGCGGCTGCAGGTGGAAGACCGCACGCAGGCAGTGGTGGCCGCGCTGCAGCGCGGGCTGGTGCACCTGCCGCACCAGGCGCGCTGAACGCAAGATTGCGCGACTGCGTCAGGCTCTGGTAACGATGGAGACCGAGGCCGGCGTCAGGCCCGGGGAAGATGCGGTGATTTTCACAGCGCCGGGATTGCCGGTGGATTGCACGATGGCGAGGCAAAGCCCGTTCGAGGCGAGCCGGTGGCCGGCCTTGAAGTCTTCATGACTGAACGGATCGCCGTTGTCCACGCCGATCAATTTGCCCTCGCCCTCGACCGAGAAGGCGATCTCATTCGCTGCCGTGGGCACTGCGCGCCCCTGACCGTCGTGCACCTCGACCACGAGATGCGCCACGTCCCGTCGATCGGCGGCGAGCCGGTCGCGATCCGCGGATAAAGAGAGACTTGCCGCCTCACCGGTTGTGGTCACGTTGGCGGTTGCGGCGACGGCTCCATCTTTCACGCCCACCGCCTGAAGCGTTCCCGGCTCGTAGAGCACGTCCCAGGTCAGATGCAGGTCGGAGGTGGTGCGCAACACGCGCGCGCGCGGCGGATAGTCGCCGTAGATGTGCTCCATGCCCTGGCGCGGGAATTCGTAGCCTTTCACGCCCAGCGATCTCCCGTTGAGGAGAAGCTCCACCGTGTCGCAGTTGGTGAAACACGTGACGGGAATCGGCTGGCCCTCCTTTCCTTTCCAGTTCCAGTGCGGAAACAGATGGATCATGGGCGCGGCCGTCCACTGGCTCTGGTAAAAGTAGAAGCCGTCTTTCTTGAATCCGCACGTGTCCAGCACGCCCGCGGGCGTAATGCGCATGGGCCAGAGGGCTTCGCCGAGATAGTCGATGCCGGTCCACATGAAATCGCCGGCCACGTAATCGTAGGTGCGGACGAACTGCCAGAGCTCTTCGGCATCGAGTTCGCGATTTTGCTCAAAAAGAAAGAAGCGCGGCTCGGCGCCGGCCTCGGGGAAGAGATAGCGGTAGTCGCCGCGAATGCCGCCGATGCCGCCGCTCTCGGTTCCCACGACGCGGCGCTCGGGATGCAGTGCGTGATCGATGCTGTAGTATTTGTCGGCGCGGTCGCGCCAGCGGTCGACGTAGTTGTAGCCCACGACGTCGAGCGCGGCGAGAAACTCGGGGCGGACGGTGTTCGAAGGCGGCTCGGAGGCGATTCGGTCGCAGGCCGCGGTGACGGGACGCGTGGGATCTTCGCGATGAAAGATGGTCATCAGCTCGCGCAGCGTTTCCGTCCCATCGGGCGCGGACTGATCGCCGATTTCGTTGCCCGCGCTCCAGATGACGATGCACGGATGATTGCGGTCGCGAGCCAGAAAGTTCATCAGATCGCGCTCGTGCCACTCGTCGAAATTCTCGCTATAGCCGTGGCGGATTTGCCCCTTGGGCACCCGCCACTCGTCAAAGGCCTCGGCCATCACCAGGAAGCCCATGCGGTCGCAAAGGTCGAGGAACTCCGAGGCGAAGGGATTGTGGCTGGTGCGAACGGCGTTGCAGCCCATTTCTTTCAAAATCGCCAGGCGGCGCTCCCACACGCGCTCTGGAACCGCGGCGCCCACGCAGCCGGCTTCGGGGTGCACGCACACGCCGTTGAGCTTGATCGGCTCGCCGTTGAGCAGGAAGCCGCGCGCGGCATCGAAGACGGCTTCGCGGATGCCGAACGGCGTCTCGTAGGTGTCAACCACGGCGCCGGACTCGCGCAGCGTGCTGCGGGCGGTGTAAAGATGCGGATCGGCCGGCGACCAGATACGCGGCGTGGCGACGCTGAGCTTCTGCACGCATTCCGCCGTGGCGCCGGCAGCGCAGGTTTGCGAAGATTCGAACCTCGCCGTTTCCACGCCGGTCGCGTCAAGGATTGCAGTCGAAAGCGTGCAGGAGGCTGAGTTGCTGCGCGCGTTGACGATCTTCGTGCGCACCTCGACGGCCGCTGAATCATTTTGAATGCGCGGGCAGCGGACCGTGGTCCCCCATTGCGCGATGTGCAGCGGACCGAGCACGTGCAGCCAGGTGTGCCGATAGATGCCCGAACCCGAATACCAGCGGCAGTTGGTCTGGTTGGAGTTGTCCACGCGGACGGCAACCACGTTGTCCGCGCCCGGTCGCAGATAATCGGCAAGCTCGTAAAAAAAGGGAACGAAGCCGTAGGGGCGAGTGCCGAGGAGATGGCCGTTGATCCAGACGCTCGAATCACGGTAGACGCCGTCGAAGACGAGAGTAACGGTTTTTCCGCTCCAGGATGCCGGAGCGGCGAAGCGCTTGCGATACCAGCCGACGCCGGTGGGCATGTAACCGCCGGGGCCCGCGGAGGGCGCGTGCTCGTCAACCGGGCCTTCGATGCTCCAGTCGTGAGGAAGATCCACGGCACGCCAGTGGGCATCGGGGAAGTCGGGCTGCTCGGCTCCGGAGGGATCGCCGGTTTCAAATTTCCAATCGAAATCGAAACTCCCGGCGATGCGCGGCGAGGGCGCGTCTTGGACCTGCGGCGGCGCCAGCGCGTCAAGCGCGTGTAGATACGGTGTCGCGCCAAGAGCGGCTGCGCCGCGCGCGGCTGCGCCCAGCAACGCGCGCCGGGTGAAACGCAGCTCCGACTCCCTGATTTCGTCCTGCATCTCTTCGCTCCGCCTGCTCGCCGGTCGCGTGAGCAAGGCTCAGCCGCCGGAAAGACACACTCCGCCGCGCCGCTCTAGCATTCCAACACGGCGCACCGGTCCTGCAATCCGACTTTGGTCGGATTCTCGTCCGGTTGCCATGGTATAGAGTGGCAGCGGTTCATGGAACCGGCCGGCGTGGAAACCAGACCGCGGGGCTGGGGCAAGCGCGAATTGCGCCCCGGGATGCGGACACTTCACCCCCAGAGGAAGTTTGCCATGCGCGCACCTCTGCTCATCTCGTCGTCGATCGCTGTTGCACTGCTGTCGGCGGCCCTGTGCGCCCAGGCGCAGAGCACGGCGGGGATGGTTCCGTTCGCCCTCGATCACCGCCGGGCGATGGAAGCGCACTCGCCGGTGGATGTGTCGTTTTTGCTGGACGCACCCGCCGGCAAGCACGGGTTCATCGGCGTGAAAGATGGGCACCTCGCAACCGGCGACGGCCAGCGCATCCGTTTGTGGGGCGTGAATATTACCGACTGGAGCAAGGGCTCGCGGCAGATTCCGTCGAAGGAAGACGCGCCCCTGTGGGCGGCCACGCTGGCGCGCTTCGGGGTAAACTGCGTCCGCTTTCAGTTTCTCGATCTCGAAGCGCCGCGGGGACTGATCGCCGCGGGGCGAGACGACACGCGCAGCCTCGATGAGAGCCAGGTGGATCGCGAGGATTACTTCATCTGGCAGCTCGAGAAGCGCGGCATCTATATTGATTTCAATCTGCTGGTGGGCCGGGGATTCAAAGTGGGCGATGATGTGAAGGACGCAGGCGAGTTGCATCAGGGCGCGAAGGGGACTTCGCTCTTCGACCGGCGCTTGATCGAGTTGCAGAAGGAGTATGCGAAGGAGCTGCTGGCGCACCGCAATCCGTACTCGGCCGTGGAGTACACGCATGACCCGGGTGTGGCTCTGGTGGAGATCAACAACGAAAATGCCATCGACATCGGCTACCGTCCGCCATCGCCGTTCTACGCGGACGAGCTCGCGGAGTTGTACAACCAGTGGCTCGCCAAGCACCGCAGCCCGGAGCAGATTGCGGCGCTCAGGCAGATGGCCGGCGTAGCGGAGCCGGCGCAGGTGCCGCTGATGTTCTGGCGCGGGCAGGCGGCCAGCGCGCCGCCAGAGCGCTTCTATGCCGAAGCCGAGTTTTACAACGATCTGCAGCGCGATTATTTCCGCGAGATGCAAGCGTATCTGACGCAGACGCTGGGACTCGAGTCGCTGGTGATCGATACGGCCGACCACAGCCACTCCAACAGCGGGTACCCGATTCTGAAGGCGGAGGTGGAAAGCGGCGTGGACGTGATCGACGGGCACACGTACTGGGAACATCCGGAGGTGTACGTGCGCAAGTCGCCGATGGTCGACGATCCCTTCAATGCGACGGTCGAAGAGCTTTCGCGATCGGCGATCGCGGGCAAACCATACACGGTGAGCGAGGTGAATGAGCCGTTTCCCAACGATTATGCGGGCGAGGGGATTCCGATTCTCGCCGCGTACGGCGCGTTCCAGGACTGGGATGCGATTCTGTGGTACACGTTCGAGCCCAAAGAAGATCCCAACTGGGAGCCATACGTGGGCGACCCCTTCGACATCTCGCTGGACCCCGTGAAGATGCCTGAGATTGCGGCGGGCGCGCTGCTGTTTCTGCGCGGCGACCTGGAAAAGGCGAGGCAGACGCTTGCGCGCACGTACACGGCCGAGCAGGTATACGCGAGCATGCTGCTGCCTTCGACGGAACGGCCGTACTTCACGCCGGGATTTCCGCCGGAGCTGCCGCTCGAAGAGGAGATGCGCATTGGGTCGTTCGACGGGCCGGCGACTCAGGCTTTTGCGGCGGCGCAGGCGGGCGATCCCATTCGCTCCGATACGGGCCAGCTTGCGTGGTATCACGGCGCGCCGGGAACGGGCATGGTGACGGTGGATTCACCGCGCACGCAATCGCTGATTGGCTTTCTAAAGGCGCACCGGGCGGCAGACACGAACCTGGCCGTCGACGTCGACAATGATTTCTGCTCGATTCAGCTCAGTTCACTCGATCGCGAGCCGATTGCGCGCGCCGAGAAGATGCTGCTTGTTGCCGGCGGCCGCGTAGAGAATACAGGGCAGCGCTGGAACTCCGCGGGGACGGCCGTGACCAACTGGGGTGACTCGCCTACGCTGATTGAGCCGGTGCGCGGAACGCTGCTGCTCAAGCATCTTGCAGCGGCGCGATCAGTTGAGTTGCAGGCCATCGACGGCGCGGGCCGGCCGCTGGGTGCGCCGGTCGAGGCCACGCGGACCGCCGCGGGATGGAAGTTTCCGCTGGGCCGGACCGCGACCACGTGGTATGCCGTCACCGTGGCCCGGTGAGAGCGGCGGCGGGCGTCAGGTCAGAAACGAAAGACGATGCCGTTCACGGGAATGTCCACCTCGTCGAGCATATTCGCGGAGTGAACTTCAATCTTTGGCCCTTTCGCCTGCCGCAACGCGACCCAACCGGCGACCTTCTCTCCCTGCCTGATTTTGCCGCGGCGCAGATAAGCCTGCGGATTGGGCGCGCCCGCACCGGCCTGCGCACCCGGCGGACCGTCGGGGTCCGGCGACCCAGAGCCCGCGGCGCCGCCTCCCGGCCCACGCGTAACCTCGCCGGGGCGGATTGAACCCGGATCTATATGCGCGTTCGAAGCCGACATGCCCTGATCGCCGGCCTGTGCCAGCGCTTGCCCGTCCATTTCGGCAGCCTTGTCGAAGTACGAGAACCGGGTGCGCGAGGCGTCGGAATACAATGCGTAAAAATCTTTCGGATCGACCTGAATGGCCGGAGCGCCTGTTCGCGCAATCACGACGAATATCAGGAACTGGCCGTCTCCTCGATTCACCGGCAGCGCGATGGCTACGCTCGTGCCGTCATAGGTCGACTCGAGCAGCGGCCTTCCGCTCGCAAACGCGATCTTGCAATGCTCGGTATCGGCCCGGTCGAAGGTGATAATTTTCGCCGGTGCCTGCCCAAGCGCCGCCGTGGAGAAAAGCAGAGACAGCGCCAGACCCTTCATTGCCGGTACCCCGGATCAACACGCGAAGGCAACAGCAGCGAGAGTTGCGTGTGGGAGTGATCGAACGCAGGCGCTGAGTCCCGCTGCGGAATGCCGTTGGCGCTCGAGGGATTTTTCGATGGCTCGCGGGCATCCTTCGCCGAGGACGCACGCTTGTTGATCCGCAGCATGACCACGCCGTGTCCAGGTACGGTTTTAGCGGAAACCTGCGATGCCGTTCCCAGTTCGGCATGCGCCCACAGATCGCGTACTTCGTCGTTCCTATCGATACCTAATATGTTCCAGGGAACCACAGCCTGCATCGGCTGGGCATTGTGGTTGAAGATCGCAATTGCGACCTCGCCCGAGGACAGGGGTTTCTCCCACACTTCAATATCGCCGGTGCTGCCCACCCGCTTTCCTCCCGCGCCCTTTGGGTCCTGATCAATTGCGATCACTTCTTTGTTCAGAAGAATTGCCGCTGTATCGGGACTCATCTTGCTAATGTCGTTTCCGGCAATCAGGGGCGCAGCAATCATCGCCCACAGGCTGAAATGGGTCTTGTATTCATCCGTCGACATTCCGCCATTGCCAATCTCGAGCATGTCGGGATCGTTCCAGTGGCCGGGTCCGGAGAAGGCGGCAAGGTCGCTCTGCGCGAAGCCGATGCGCGCCATGGAATCGTAGCGGTCGCGAATGTCGGAAGTAGTGCGCCAGAGATTTGCGCCGACCTGGGTCGCCCACTGTTCTACGTCCGCGCGCCCATACTGGCAGAGCGCGTAAACCATGGGCCGGCCGGTCTTCTCGAGCGCCTCGCCCATCTTCTGGTAAGCAGCCTGCATCTCGCTGTCTTTCCAGATGTGCGAGGCGGAACACCAGTCGTACTTCAGGTAGTCGATGCCCCACGCAGCGAATGTCGCAGCGTCCTGCTCTTCGTGGCCGTAGCTGCCCTCGAATCCTCCGCACGTCCTGGGACCGGGAGAAGAATAAATCCCGATCTTCAGCCCTTTCGAGTGAACGTAGTCGGCAAGCGCCTTCATGTCTGGGAAGTTCGGATTCGGCGAGAGCACGCCCTCGGCATTGCGGGTTCCCTGCCAGCCGTCGTCGATGATCACGTACCGGTAGCCGGCATCCTTCATTCCACTGCTCACCATGGCATCGGCAATGGCTCGAACCGTGGCGTCGTCAATGCGGGTATGGAATTTGTTCCAGCTGTTCCAGCCCATCGGCGGCGTCTTCGCCAGGCCGTTGGCCGGAATGGGATGCAGCGCCGGAAGCGCGACTCGCGGCAACGTTGCATAGTCAACAGCGGGGGCTCGAAAGGAAGGAGTCGGCGTACCGCGTACGGCTACGACCGGCCCAATATGGAATGGAGGAGGGCCGCCGGATGGGGCCCCTGCCGGCTCTCCAGGCAGGGAAGAACTGGGCGCGCCGGCTGGCGGCATGCCGGCATCAGGCCCTCCCGGCCCCATGCCCGGAGGCGGTCCCGGCATTGCCGGCGTAAGAACGAGAGTATCGCCCACAATTTTTCCGGAGACTTCTTTCTTCTGGATGGTCCCGAACGAGTCCATCTCCACCGTGAAGTGGAATGTGTCCCCTGCGACCTCGCCGTCGACAATGGGCGAGTCTCCAAAGGGCAAGCTCTGGGTCCCAGTGATCTTGCCGTCGTGGACGTTCAGCTTGTAGACCAGTTCGATTTCGCCCATCGGCGTCGTTGCCTTCGCGATCCATGTACCGGAAAGGTCGGCAGTGCCACGGGCGCCCGAAGGATTTTGCTGCGCGGGCAAACGGGCTTCCGCGTAACTCCGCGTTGCGCCGGAAACAAAGATACCCGTCCACGCGAGCAAGGCTGCGCAGATCACAAAGCTCTTCAAACGGCATCTCCTCGTAGGCAGGACAACCGGCCGCGATCTGATCTTGAATGCGCGCCACCGCCGAAATCAGCAAAGGCATTATTCCACGGCCGCGAGAAGGCGGAATGTAAAGATTTGTAAGCCGAGAACCTTTACAAATCTTAAGCATCCGTCCTCGACGGATAACGTCTACTAAAACCAGACGCCATGATCCCAGTCACGAAGCGAGATCCCATGGAAATTTGCCCCATTGCAATCTTCCGCACGCGCCTGCCCCGGCACACAGCGCCCAACCCTCGCATGTGCGTGCGCCTTCGATTCGGTCGCCGAGTCGTGCGATTCTTGTTTCTTGTTCTCAGCTTTCTTTCCGTGACGCGTGCGCAAGCACCCGGCGGAGGCATTCACGGTTTCGTGACCGATCCGTCCGGCGCGCGCGTTCCTTCCGCCGTGATCGAAGTCTCCAATCAGGCCGGTTTTTCTCAGTCTGTAACCAGCGGGAAAGAGGGATCGTTCGCGATCGACAATCTGGTCGCGGGGCATTATGCGCTGAGCGTCGCGGTCGAGGGCTTCGCGCCCTTTCATTTGCAGGATGTGATCGTGTCGGATGGAAAATCGACAGAGCAAAATGTCGCATTGCAACTGCCGACGGAAAAGCAGGATGTTCAGGTCGACGCGCAATCTCTGGGCGTAGATACATCTCCCGACAACAATGCAAATGCCATCGTAATCAAAGGCAAGGATCTCGACGCATTGTCGGACGATCCGGACGAATTGCAGAATGAGCTGAACGCGCTCGCCGGACCCTCTGCCGGGCCGAACGGGGGACAGATTTATATTGATGGTTTCACCGGCGGCCAGTTGCCGCCCAAGTCGTCCATCCGCGAGATTCGCATCAATCAGAATCCATTCTCTGCGCAATACGACAAGCTCGGCTACGGCCGGATCGAGATTCTGACCAAGCCGGGAACAGACAAGCTTCACGGAATGGCAATGGTCAACGGCAACGATTCGGCATTCAACTCCCTGAACCCCTTCGTGACTAATGAGCCCCCCTACTTTTCGACCTTCATGAACGGGAATGTGAGCGGATCGCTGGGCAAGAGCGCATCGTGGTTCGTCAATGCCTTTCGCCGCGATAATCAATCGAATTCCATTGTGAACGCAGAGGTCCTCAATTCGTCGGGCACTGCGTACAATTTCACTGAAGCCGTTGCCAATCCGCAATCGCGGCTGGACGTCAGTCCGCGCTTCGACTTTCAGTTGGGAGCGAATAACACGCTCACCATACGCTACATGCTCGATCGCCAGAAGGAAACCAACAGCGGCGTGTCGCAGTTCGCGCTGGAAGACCAGGCGTACAACGTGTTGAATTACGAAAACACTCTGCAAATAGGCGACACGCAGGTGCTGGGCGCCAGATGGATCAATGAAACGCGCTTTCAGTACATGCGCGACCGCGATAATCAAAGCGCGCAGGAAAGCAGTCCGACGGTTACCGTCCAGGGAGCCTTCACCGGAGGAGGAAACAACCAGGGCGCCGTACGCGACAATCAGGATCATTACGAGCTCCAGGACTACGTGACCGGCGTTTCCGGAGCGCACTCGTTGAATTTCGGCGTGCGGCTGCGACTCACGCGCGATGCAAATTATTCGACTTCCGGGTTCAACGGCAACTACATCTATCCTTCACTCGACGCGTATGCCGCACACACGCCTTCGGAGTACACCGTGACCGGCGGACAGCCCGGAGCGGTTGTCGACCTCTTCGATGCGGGATTATTCGTTCAGGACGATTACCGGGTGCGATCGAACCTGACCCTCAGCTATGGGTTGCGCTATGAAGGGCAAAATCGCATCGGCGACCACGACGACTGGGCGCCGCGGTTCTCCTTCGCATGGGCGCCTGCCGGCCGCCGCACGGGACAGCCGAAAACCGTCATCCGCGGCGGCTATGGGTGGTTCTACGACCGTTTCAGCTCGACCTACGTTCTCGATGCGATTCGTCAGAACGGAGTGAACCAGCAACAGTACGTGGTCACAAACCCCAGCTTTTACGAGAATGCGCCGCCCGCGTCGGAGCTTGCTTCAAGCAGCGCGGGAGCACCCACCATCTATCAGGTTTCTCCGCATCTGAAAGCGGAGATCAATATGCAGGCCGCCCTCGGACTGGAGCACCAGTTCGGCAAGGTTGCTACGGTATCCGCAACTTACCTCAACTCCCGCGGCGTGCACCAGTACCTCAGCGACAATGTCAACGCTTATCTTCCCGGCACCTATAGCGCCGCCACGGGAACGGGAACGCGGCCGAACGGCATCAATGAGAACATTTATCAGTTCCAATCCGGAGGGGTCTACAACCAGAATCAATTCATTCTGAATTACAGTCTTCGCGCACGCCGCGCATCGCTGTTCGGATTCTACGTGTTGAATTTCGCGAAAGCAGACACTTCGGGCGCCACCTACTTTCCTTCCAACCAATTCGATCCGGGGATGGACTATGGCCGGTCGAACTTCGATGTGCGCAACCGCTTTCTGCTGGGCGGCAATGTGCAGGCTCCCTACGGAGTCTCGATCAGCCCATTTCTCGTTCTAAATTCCGGACAGCCGTTCAATATCACCATCGGGCAGGATTTGAGCGGCGACAATCAATTCAACGACCGGCCCGCCTGGGCAACCTCTGCCAGCACCGATACGATCGCAACCAGCTATGGTACCTTCGATCTCGATCCAGCCTGGAATGAAAATCGCATTCCCTACAATTTTGGCAACGGCCCCACGCAGTTCAGCATGAATATGCGTCTCAGCAAGTCCTTCGGTATTGGGCCGCGCGTCGGCAGCCGGCCATCCGGTTCCTTCGGTGGGCCGGGAGGGGGTCCACCGCCCGGTGGCCCTCCCCCCGGCGGCGGGCCTGGCGGCGGACTGGGACCGGGTGGACTGAGCGGGAATAACGGCCCGCCGCGCCTGGATCAGGAATTGCCGCGCCGTTACACGCTTACGTTCGCAGCCATGGGCAGGAACGTGTTCAACCACGTGAGCCTTGGACAGCCCGTTGGAGTCCTGGAATCGCCCTTGTTTGGCAAGTCCAACTCTCTTTCCGGAGGATTTTTCTCCTCGCCGGCTTCCAATCGCAGCATCGATCTTCAAATGATGTTCAGCTTCTGATGGGGAGATCTCTTGAACCAATGCGCGATACTGATCAACACGGTGAATCAAGCCCTCCGAGAGCCGAACCCGATGGAAACCGGTGAGAACTTTAGAGTCCTCGTCGTAGACGACGACGTCGAGTTGTGCCGGATGATGAAGGAATATTTCGCCAGGGTCGGATACCAAGTCGAGTTCACCCATGATGGACGCAGCGGCCTCTCGCGAGCACTCAGCGGAATCTATGACCTGGTGATCCTGGACGGAATGTTACCCGCCTTGGATGGTCTTGAGGTATTGCGGCAATTGCGGCGGCGCAGCTCTCTTCCGGTGATCATGCTCACGGCGCGCACCCATGGAAGAGATCGCGTTGCAGGACTTGATAGCGGGGCGGATGATTACCTGCCCAAACCCTTTCTTCCAGAAGAGCTCTTCGCGCGAATTCGGGCAGTGATGCGCCGATGGAAAGGCAGCTCGCTGTCGCAGCCCGAGGTTTATCGTTCCGGGGCTCTGGCATTGAATGCCACCGTGCAGAGCGTGCAGTACGGTGACGAGCCGCTCGATTTGACGGGCACCGAATTCCAGATTCTCGAGCTGCTGGTGCGCGCCCAGGGACGCACGGTTTCACGCGACGAAATCTCGACGGTTCTTTATCAGCGCGAGTCCAGGCCGTTTGAGCGAAGCGTGGACGTGCATATGAGCCATCTTCGCAAGAAACTGGAGTCCAAAGGACTGGCCCAGATTGTCACCGTTCGTGGCGTAGGCTATACGCTTTCCGAAGGAAAGATCGGCCAATGAAGTCGCTTCGATTCCGAATCCTCGTGATTCTCGCCGTCGTGTTTCTTGTTTCGTCCTTCGCGACGTGGCAAATATCCGATTCCATCGCGCGCCATGTCACCCACGACTTTTTTGAGGGTTCCATACGGTTGCAATTGGACGATGCCCGCCGCGCGTTTGAGGCTGGAGGAAGCACTGCGCTCAGGCAATGTCTGTCAGAGATGGATTCGGCATTTCCGGGAACCCATTATTTGCTCGATGCCCAGGGACGGGACCTCATCTCCGGAATCGATCGGCAACAGATACTGTCCGCAGGATCAGGCCCACGCAACCATCCTTCCAAAGTCAACGGCCAGTTCGTCATCGTCCGCGCATCGGCGGACCGAAAATATTATCTGCTGGTGATCGCTCCTCCTCCTCCCTCTGCGGCATGGGTGCGCTTCGCGCCGTACTTTGTTTTGCTCACGCTCGCCATCGTGCTCCTGGGTTGGCTGCTCTCGATTGGAATCGTATCTCCCTTGCGCCGTTTCGCCCTGACCGTCGACCGATTCGGCAGAGGGGACCTCAAAGCGCGGGTACAGTCGAAGCGGAAGGATGAAATCGGCGATCTGGGGCGCTCATTCGACAGCATGGCCGACCGCATCGAGACGCTGCTTACCGCGGAGAGACGTTTGCTGCAGGACGTTTCCCATGAGCTGCGCTCGCCGCTGGCGCGTCTCAGTTTTGCCGCCGAGCTGATGAAGGGCGCCACCGACCCCGACGATGCGCTGGAGCGCATGCAGCGGGAAATCATGCGGCTTTCCCAGCTTATCGACACTCTTCTTGAAGTCACCCGCATGGAAGGGGATTTCTTGTCGCGCGAGACGCAACGCTTCTCTTTCTCTTCCCTCATGCAGGAGGTTATGAGCGACTGCGCCTTTGAAGCGGAGGCCCGCAGCATTGAGATCGTGAGCCGGATCAAGGGAACTCGGGATATGGAGGGAAATCCGGAGCTCATCCGGCGCGCGCTTGAAAACGTGGTGCGCAACGCTATCCGATTTACGCAGGAGAATTCCAGCATTCAGTTCGAAGCGAACTGCGACTCCAGCGGCATTGTGGTTGTCGTCGGCGATTCGGGGCCCGGCGTCCCGGAAGAGCTGTTGACCAGAATCTTCGATCCCTTCGTGCGCGCCGATGAATCCCGGGACAGCTCATCGGGAGGAGGAGTGGGGCTGGGTCTCTCCATTGCCCGCAGGGCAGTGCTTCTGCATCACGGTTCCATCAGCGCCAAAAATCTCCATCCCGGATTGCAGCTGACCATTACCCTGCCTGCGGCGATCGCTGAAACCGCGAGTCATTCCAGCTCTTAGCGGGTAAGAGCGATGCCCGCTCGAACAACCGCCGCATGCCGGGATTCGATTTTTGCGGGGGACAGGACATCACCGCCGGCGCGCGGGTTGTCGGGTACCGGTGCGGCAATGATAGTATGCTCCGCATGAAAAACATCACCCGGCGCGCAATGTGCGCCGCGCTGAGCGGATGGGGCTTGTGCGGCGCAGGGATGGGCCGCGGCCTGGCGCAGCTGATCACCGGCCAGAGCCACGTGCAGCCGAGTCCGGGCCGGCTCGAATCGAAGCTGGACTTGAGCTCGTCGAGCGACCTGCTTGTGGAGGTGTTTCGCTGGGCGCGCAGCCAGGCCATGGCCTACGCGTTCGACGAGGGTGACCCCGTGGGTCCGTGGTACGAGGCGGTCGAGCCGGGGCGCGAAGGTTTCTGCATCCGCGACACATGCCACCAGGCGCTGGGGGCGCAGGCGCTGGGACTGGCGCGCTTCAACCTGAATATGCTGCGGAAGTTTGCCGGGAATATCTCCGATTCCAAGGACTGGTGCAGCTATTGGGAGATCGATCGCTACAACCGGCCAGCACCCGTGGATTACGAGAACGACGCCGCCTTCTGGTACAACCTGCCGGCGAATTTCGACCTGGTGGATTGCTGCTTCAGGATGTATGTGTGGACCGGCGACCGGACGTATGTCGAGGATCCGGTGTTCCTGAATTTTTACGACCGCACTGTGAGCGATTACGTCGAGCGCTGGGGCCTGGGAGTGGATGAGATCATGGCCCGGCCCCGCCTGCTCAATATGCGCGGAATCTACGACGCCCACGCCAAGTTTCCGCGGGCGCGCGGCATTCCCGGCTACAACGAAGGGGATCCCGGCTACGTGGTGGGGTTTGACGTTCTGGCAACCGAGCGGGTTGCGTTTCTGGCGTATTCCAACCTTGAGGGAGTGCGCGGAAATGCCGAGCGGGCGCAGGAGTTTCTGCGGAAGGCCAAGGCAGTGGAGGCGCTGATCGAGGGCAAGTGGTGGAACAAGCCGGGGCAATGCTTCTACCAGCGCCTGAGCGCGAACCGCGAGCTCGAGGGCTGCGGGCCGCGGCGCGCTACGAACGTGCTCTCGCCGGATTGGCGGGCCGACGTGGATCCCGGCGCAGGAGGGTTTCCCGCAGGCGCGACCAGCGACGAAGAAGTGGCGCGGCTCTTGGACCTGAGCCACGCACGACTCGAATACCCTGAGGTCTCCTTTTCGCGGATCGGCGATCTGGTGACGCACCTCATGGGAGTGACGCTCGACTTCCAGTCGCCGCTGCTGGCGGCCGTCGAAGGGGGATGGGTGGAAGTGACGGTGCGGACGCTTTCCGGTCTGGGCACGGCCATCCCCTGGGCCGAGATTCGCAATCTGCCCATCCGTGCCTCCGAAGTGACGGTGCGGCACGAAGGCACGCAGAAGACTACGTTCACCAATGAGCGCGGGCCGGCGCTGATCTGGCGAGCGGGTTTCGCCGGCCGGCATGAAAAGCTTGCCGTGAATTTACAGCCGATCGCCGCCAACGTGGAAACAGCCGAGGACGGCCGGACGATCTCGTCGGTGCAGGTTGCCGTGGGCGCCGGAGGCCAGGTGAGCGTAAGCACGCTTTCCTGAAAGTCGGTAATTCCGAGCGCACCCGGCGATGCGCAAAGCGGCAGAGGTGCGTTAATCCGCGCGCGCACCTGAAGCGGGGACGCCCCGCGCAAGCCTCTGCCTCCGGAGAAGAGAGTGGATGCAGCCTTTGCGGATGCAGGCAAATCTTTTTCTCTCTCTGCCTTCGATGTGCCGATTCTCTACCAGAAATAGGTAGCTTCAATCTTCGGCGAGCCGGGTTCTCCGTCGATGATCTCCGTGCTCAGAACCACTTCCAGATTCTTCTTGTCGCCCGCGGCATGAGCCATGCGCATCAACTGCGTCAGGTCGTTATTGTCGGTGAGGAACTCGCCGGCGACGCGCGTTCCCCCGCGGCCAATCCCGGCAACGACGATCGCCAGCTTTCCCGTGTTTACGTCGGTAAATCGCGCCAGAATGGCGTAGTCGCGGTAATTATTCGTGGCCAGCTGGACTCCACGGTCAACGGTCCATTTCGGGCGGCTCGATGAGGCGCTATCGGCAATCCAAAGGTGCGTGATGTCGGCGTCGTTGGCGAAGTGATAGCGGAGGGGATTGGTGAGGCGCAGGGCCCAGGCGTTATCGAAAGCTCCCACAAAGACTGTGGGACCGCGGCGCAGATCGTCAAGCGTTGTGGCTCCCTCGCCTTTGAGCGAGTACGGCTTGCCGCTGGATTGCAAAATGCCGGCAACTTTGACGGTGGCGCTCAGGTCGTCGATCACAACCGCGGTGAGCCTGTCGCTCGAAACCACCTGGCGCGACGGCTGCGAGGCATCGCGAAGAGCGAACACCGAGTACTCGGTTTGATCGGCGATGCAGAGAAGAACGGGATCGCTCGTGGAGAGCACCGGCTGCCAGAACTGCTCGAAGCCCGACTGGTGGGCACGGTTCCAAAAAAAATACGCGAACGATGCCGCGGCGACTGCCGCAGCCAGGATCAGCGCCAGCGCCAGCGGCCTGTGCGATGAAGCACGCGTTGCCGCCGGAGCACGATCCTCCGCCGGCGCCATCGAAGGCGCGTCGGCTTCCGGTAGACCGGCGCCGTTGCTGCCTTTGGGCGGGTGAAACTCGGGAACATACGAGCCGGGCGGCAGGGTGATCCGCAGCTCATCTTCGTGCGCCGTTTCCAGGTAGTACTGCGCCATGCGCTTGCGCAGTTCGGCAGCCGTGACGCGAACAATCGGGTCCGATGCGGTATCGTAGTCGGGCTCGCGGCCGAAGATCTCGATTCCGAGGGTCCGTTCCTTCAGGTTTTCGGCATCGCCGGCCACCGTATGCTCGACCACAAAGCGCAGAAAATTGGGGAGCCGCTTGCTGTGGCTGAAGTATGGACTCGCCACCATGCGACCCAGTTGTTCTCCAATTTCGCTCTTTGCGGCCTTGTTCAGACCGTCGTGATTGTGACCCGGCGAAGCATCCATCAGAGCCTTCCCTCTGGAAGAAGCGATTATAACCCTAAGCCAGCCGGGGTTCTTATCCTTGCCGGCACAAACATGCGACTTCATTGAAAAGCCGGTACTTGTGAACACTTATCCGATAAGAGATTCTTCTTATCCGTAAAGACCTTCGCTCGCCATACCGTAAGGACCTTGGCGGTCTCTCCATCGAAATGCCTAGAATGGTCTCCGTTTTTCGGTTGCCACTGCGGCGGGGAGTCAAACGGCGCACTGCGTGCGCCCGGGCACATCCCTATCCGACGGCAACGGCTACAGGAGGCTGCATTGAAGATGGGACGGAATCTCTGGTTCTGGGGTGGTCTCGCCTTTCTGGTTGGGCTGCTGACGAGCACCGCTCCACGGAGCAACGCGCAAATTGCAACCACTACGGCGACCATTTCGGGTATCGTCAGCGACTCGTCCGGAGCGATCGTCCCGGGCGCAACCGTCACCCTGACCAGCGTGGAGAACGGTATTACGCGGCAGTTCAATTCCGACGCGACCGGCCGCTACGCCTTCAGCCAGCTTCCCCCTTCACAGTACTCCCTGACCGTGAAGATGACTGGCTTCGAGACATACAAGCAGAACGGAATCGTTCTGAATGCCGCCGAGACAGCCACGCAAAATGTTGTCCTGACGGTCGGCGCATCGGCCCAGACGATCACGGTGACCGCGAACGCATCCTTACTGAATACCGACAACTCCAATGTCGCCACGAGCCTCGATGCCAAGCAGATCGTGGAGCTGCCCCTGAACGTGCGCAACATCTACGGCCTGGCCACGCTCAACTCTTCGGTGCAAAACACCTCGGAAGGGCAGTTGCTCCTGGGTGGCGGCAGCAACACAACCGACACCGCGGATCAGGACATCTCCTTCATGAACTTCGCAGGCGGCTACTTTGGAACCACGGCCTTCCTGGTGGACGGCTCATGGGATACCGACACGGAGTGGGGCGGGGTGATCTTTGTCCCCGGCGTGGACTCGGTTCAGGAATTCAAAATCCAGAACAACTCATTCACCGCTCAGTACGGATGGAGCACGGGCAACGTGATCAATGTGGTCACCAAGTCCGGGACGAGCAACTTCCACGGCTCGGCGTACGAGTTTCATTCCAGCAACAACTTCAACGCGCTTAATTACTTTCAATCGCCCGGCAGTTGCCAGGGCCTGCTCAACACCAACCTTTGCACATTTAGCCGCAACCAGGTTGGCGGAACCGCCGGCGGTCCGTTGTACATTCCCGGCCTGTATCGGCAGCGGACCAAGACCTTCATCTTCGGCGAGTATGAGCACTTTCATGCCAACACTCCGTCGCCCTCCAGCTACACCGTGCCCGACACCAACTTTCTGGCCGGCAACTTCTCTGAGCAGTTGGCCGGCACCTCCTCGGGCACCGATGCTCTTGGCCGGCCCATCTATGACGGACAGATCTACGATCCGCGTAGCGGCCACGCCATTACCGCCGGCCAGGTCGATACCCAGAGCGCCGCAAATCCCTACGGCACAGGGCTGCTGGCCACGCAATCCGGGTACATCCGAAATCCGGTGGCGGGCAACATTCTCGCCAGCATTGCCGGTTACACTCCCGATCCTGTCGGCTCCAAGCTGCTCAGCTATTTTCCGGCGGCGAAGACACCGGGCAATGTGCCCAACAACCTGATTCTGGCCGGAGAGGCGCCCACCTATTGGAACGAGTACGGGATCAGGGTCGACCAGAACATCAACAGCAATACCAACGCCTATTTCCGTTACTCCTACAAGCAGGAGGCCAAGACCGGCGCTGCCGATAACTGGGGATCCGATCCGGCGGGCCAGGGCAATCAGCGGCCCAACAACCGCTGGGGTATGTGGGCGGGGCTTACGCATACTTTCAGCCCCACCTTCACCATGAACATCACGTCGGGCGTCCAGATCTGGCATGAAACCTCCACCAATCAGTCGATCGGCTTCAATCCCTCGACGACCCTCGGACTCCCGGCGTATGTCAATGCCCAGGACCCCTTGTTTCCCACTGTCAACTTCGGAAACGGCATCTCCCAACTCGGTCCATTCAGCGGGAACACGGAGGGCGTCAACAACCATGGACCCGTCGGCACTGTGGCTGTCGATCTCATCAAGTCGCTCGGAAAGAACACCGTCAACTTCGGGTTCATGGGCGTAGAGCAGGTCTTCGACCAATACAACTACTTTTCCGATTCGCTTACCTTCGACGGCAACTTCACCGGCGGACCGAATCCCCTCGCCGGGACGCCGGGGGTCAGCTTCACCGGCAACGGAGTGGCTGAGGCGCTGCTGGGCGTCATGGACGGCGCCAGCGTCGGAACGCCGACCACGCCCTATGTATCGAACCATCTTTTTGGCGAGTACGTGCAGGACGACTGGAAAGCGACCCACAACCTGACTCTGAATCTGGGCATGCGTTATGAGATCCAGACTCCGTTCACTTCGCGCCACAACGAGGGTTCGATCTTCAACCCCAACGCTGTGAACCCGCTCAGCTACGCGGTGGGCGAGCCCCTGCTGGGCGCGCTCCAGTTCCTGGGGCCCGGCAACCGGTATATCTACAACCCGAACTACAAAAACATCGCGCCGCGTTTCGGCTTCTCCTATCAGGCAATTCCCAAGGCCGTCATTCACGGCGGATACGGAATCTTCTATCCCGAAGCGGTCAGCAGCTCCGGCTCCATGGATACGGATGGCTTCACCGCGACCACCAACGCCAATCTGAGCCTCGACGGCGGCATCACTCCGAATCCGAACATCAGCACCAGCAATCCCTGGGGCGGGCAATACGCGCAGGTTACCGGCAGCGCCAACGGGTCGTATCAACAGGATGGCAACAGCACGGGCGGAGTCTTTCGCGACAACCCATCCCCTTACGTTCAACAATGGATGCTGGGCGTGCAGTATGCCTTCACCCCGAGCGATCAACTGGAAGTCGACTACATCGGCAACCGCGGCATTCGCATGGTTTCTCCCGGATGGCAATACAACCAGTTGAACCCGAAGTATCTCCAGATCTATACCTCTAACCAGCTCGGCGCCCCGGCGCCCAATCCGCTGGGCGCGGCTTTGACCAACCTCACCACTTCCAGTAACGGACAAGTTGCGCCGAGCAGTTGTTCCGGGTACAGCCTCGACTCGGCGACGATTCCCTTGGCCGATACGCTTCTCGCCTATCCGCAGTACTGCGGAGTAACCCAGGACGACGCGCCTCTGGGCCAATCTCTTTACAACGCCTTGCAGGTCACTTACAACCACCGCATCAGCAAGGGGCTTACCGCGCTGGTCTCGTACACCTACTCCAAGTTCCTTGATAACGTCGAGGGCAACAACGCCTGGTCGTACAACGGAGCGGCGAACTGGGCCGCCACGGCGAACTACTACAACATCGCCGGCGAGAAGAGCGTGGACGCGGGCGATATTCCGCAGGCGCTGGTGGCCAGCTACAGCTATCAGTTGCCCATCGGCCGCGGCAGAGCGGTGGGTTCGGGAATGAACCGCGTGGCCGATGCCGTGGTCGGCGGGTGGGAGCTTTCAGGTATCGCATCCTTCAAGGACGGAATTCCACTGAGCGTCTTCGGAAATCAGTGGAACTCCTACGGCGGCGATCCCAGGCCGGATATCGTCGGGAGCATCAAACCGGCACATCAGAGGATAAGCAGCACTGTAGCCAACTCCTGGGCCAACATCGCAGGTTTCGCCTACGCGCCGTACGGCAGTTTCGGCACCGCCTCCCGCTACCTCTCCGATCTTCGCGGACCCCATTACACAAACTGGGATAGCGCGGTTGAGAAGAACTGGGATTTCCGGGAGACGATGACGGCTCAATTCCGCTTTGAGACCTTCAACTCCTTGAACCATCCAAACTTTTATGCCCCGGGACCTGGAAATATGAGTCTGTATAGCCCCGCTAGTTTCGGGCTCATCACCACCGCGTTCCCAGGCAGAGTGGTCCAGTTTGCCGGGAAATTCTACTGGTAATCCCATTCGTGACCCATTGCAACAAATTGCTGCTGGCGCTGCTGGCCGGATCCCCGATCGGAGCACTGATCGGATTCGGCCAGCTGCCGCCGGCCTCCAGCCTGGACTCTGTGCTTGCCGGCGCGCAGCATGCCCAGGCCTCAGGAGACTACGCGGCCGCCGCGAACGACTTGAAGCAGGCAGTGAGGTTGCAACCGGCCTTGCCACAGCTCTGGGCAAATCTCGGACTCATGCAGCACGAAACCGGAGATACTGCGGGAGCCATTGCAAGCTTTCAGCATGCACTTCGTCTCGAGCCTTCACTCTACGTTCCCAATCTCTTTCTGGGAATCGATTATGCGCACTCCGGCCGGGCGAAAGAGGCGGTTCCTTACCTGCTCACTGCGGAGAAGCTCAACAAATCGGATGCGCAGGCGCCGCTGGCGCTCGGACGGACCTATTTTGTGCTGGGTAAATTCTCTTCCGCCGCTCAGGCGCTCGTGCGCTCCACCACGCTCGATCCCAATCTCGGCCCTGCCTGGTTCACGCTGGGCATAGCCCGCCTCGATGAAGTGGAAGAAGAGGCGCGCATCATGTCGGAGGAAGGGAAGGACTCGCCATTCTCCGGCGCACTCTACGCCGATTCACTGGCTAAGCAGGGGCGATTCGGCGAGTCCGCAAGTCTCTACAAAACTCTTCTCGATGCAAATCCACAGCCGCCATGCATTCGCTCGAAGTACGGGTTCGCGCTTCTGCGGGGACACGACGAAGCCGGCGCCGTCTCTGCCTTTGCTCAAGAAAGAGCTGCGCACCCGGAATGCGGCCTCGCTCTCCTCGGCCAGGCGCGCATCGACCTTGACAGTGGCAACACCGGTCAGTCCGCCGCCGTGACTCGTGAGTTGTGGGAGCGCGACCATGGGTTCTTCAGGACGAATGTCGGCGTGCTCCTGGAAGGCCTGCCCGGCGAGAAAGCCGGATCGATCGCCGCGTCGCTTGTTGAAGACCAAGCCTTGTCTTCCGATCTGCGCGGCGCCCTGGCAACGGCCTTCAATCTCTCCGGCCCTGAGAACGGATCTTCCGGCGTTGCAGAAGAGAGTTCTCCGTCTTCGCAACCTGATCGGTCTGCCGATTCAGGCAATGCGGCGTCTCAGGACTACGCCGCTGGGCATTTCGCGCTGTGCGAACAGCGGCTGGCGTCGAGCCCCGTACCGCTGAATGCTGAGAAGCTTCATCTGCTCGCCACCTGCGCCTTTTTCACCGGCGACAATCAGCGCGCTTTTGAGGCTGCCTCCGCGCTGAGGGCGATGGAGCCTCAGGCCGTCGAAGCGCTTTACTGGTCCATCCAGGCAGAGGAACGGCTTGCCTTCGCGGCGCTGGCGCGCTTCCAGCAGTTGGATCCTGACTCGGCGAAGAATCACGTGCTTCTCGGCGACATCGATCATCAGCTCGAGCGCGACGACGATGCGCAAGCGGAATACCTCAAAGCGCTTTCCCTCGCCCCCGGCGATGCGGGAGCGATGGTCGGCTTGGCGACGGTCTACCTGAGCAACAACAACGAGAAAGGCGCGATAGAGATTGCGCAGGCGGCGCTCTTGCGCTCGCCGGACGATCCGGAGCTGAATCTCATCGTCGCTGAGGCGCTCATCGCGCAACACCGGTACGCCGAATCGCAGCCCTATTTGAACAAAAGCCTGCACGTCAAGCCGCAAATGCTGCCGCACGTTCATGCGTTGATGGGCAAAGCGTATGCCGGAATGGGCCAGACCCAGCAGGCGATCGAACAGCTCAAGTTGGGCGCTCCCAGCGACGCGGATGGTTCGGTGCAGTATCTGCTCTCCCGTCTCTACCGCCAGATCGGAGATACCAAGGACGCCAAAGAAGCGCTCAACCGCATGATGGAGATCAAAGAAAAGCGCGAGACGCGCGGCTTCAAGCGGGTCCAGGATCCGGACCTGTCGCCGCTGGAATCCTCGGTCAACCGGGCCCCTCCGACTTAACCCAACAAAGACCACTTTAGAACCCCTTGGCTACACCGCGGGGAGATGCTCTCTTTTTGAGGAGTCATCATGCGCTCGAAAGGGCTCTTTATAGCAGTAATTTTCGGTTTACTTTTCTCGGCCGCGGCATGGGCTCAACCGGAATCGGCAGCTTCGAGTTCTTCGGTTTCGTACCTGCAGAACGGAATCGAAGCACAGCATGGTTCGTTGCACGAGCGCATCACGGCTCTCCGCGACGATGTGCTCCGCATTCGCATCTGGCGGGGAGACACTCCTCCCGAGGATGCGTCCTGGGCAGTTCTTCCCGAAGCGCGCCATGCATCCGCGCCTGTGATGAAAGAGGAGGCAGGAGAGCAGCCCGGATTCCACACCGGCGCGTTGTCCTTGACGCTCGACCGGCAGACGCTCGAAATCGCGATTCGTGACAAGACGGGTGAGATTCTTCTTCAGGATGCCCGGCCCATTCGCTATGACGGCGATGCATTCCGTATTTACAAGGTCATGCCCATCGACGAGCATTATTTCGGATTGGGCGACAAAACCGGCCCGCTGGACCGGCGCAACGAGGCCTTTACGTTGTGGAACACCGATGCCTACCGGTTCCAGGAATCAACCGATCCCCTCTACAAGAGCATTCCTTACTTCATGACCTATCGCGCGGGACGAGCGGCCGGTGTGCTGCTCGACAACACCTGGCGCTCGAGCTTCGATTTCGGCAAGGAATCTCCGGTGGAGTACTCCTTCGGGGCAATTGCCGGACCGGTCGACTACTATTTCTTCTACGGTCCCGATCCAAAGCGCGTGGTGGAAACGTATGCATGGCTCACCGGAAAATCGCCGCTGCCGCCGCTCTGGTCGTTCGGCTTTCAGCAATCCCGTTACAGCTACGCTCCCCAGTCACGGGTGCTTGAAGTGGCGAAACGCTTGCGCACTGACCGTATTCCTGCCGACGCCATCTATCTCGATATCGACTTTCAGGAGAAGAACCGGCCTTTCACAGTCGATCGATCGGCCTTCCCTGATCTGCCGGGAATGATCGCCCAACTGAAAGCCGAGAATTTTCATCTGGTGATGATTACGGATCTGCACATCGCCGATCTCCACGAGCCCACCTATCCTCCGTACGACACGGGAGTCGCGGGCGACAACTTTGTCAAGAACCCCGATGGGTCGATCTATTCAGGTATTGTTTGGCCCGGCCGCAGCCTGTTTCCCGACTTCACGCGTCAGGAAACGCGAAAGTGGTGGGGAACTCTTTTTCGCGATTTTGTCCGCGACGGCGCCGATGGTTTTTGGAACGACATGAATGAGCCGTCGATTTTCAACACACCCACCTCCACCATGCCGCTGAACGTGGTGCACCGCATCGACGAGCCGGGCTTTGCCTCACGCGACGCGACACACGCCGAGATTCACAACGTCTACGGCATGGAAAATTCGCGCGCCACTTACGAGGGATTGCTCGCCCTCAACCCCGGCAGCCGCCCGTTTGTTCTTACCCGGGCCACCTATGCGGGCGGACAACGATATGCCGTGACCTGGACCGGCGACAACAGCAGCAGCTGGAATCATCTCCGCATGACCACGCCCATGCTCGAAAATCTGGGACTCAGCGGCTTTGCGTTCAGCGGCGCCGATGTGGGCGGGTTCGCCGGCACGCCTTCGCCGGAGTTGCTTACCCGGTGGCTGGAATTGGCTGCGTTCCAGCCCATCGATCGCGACCATACCGAGAAAGGCACCGGGGATCAGGAACCATGGGTCGGAGGGCCGGAGCAGGAGAGCATTCGCCGGCATTTTATCGAGACCCGTTACGAGTTGATGCCGTATATCTACACGCTCGCTGAAGAAGCATCGCGCACCGGCCTGCCGCTCGTCCGGCCGCTTTTCCTGGAATTTCCCCATGCCGCGGCGGATGGTCATCCCATGGACCTCGATTCGGGAGCCGGAGCCGAGTTTCTGCTCGGGCCCGATCTGCTCATCGCGCCCCAGCCGTATCCCGACGAGATCGACAACTATCAGGTCGAGCTTCCAACCTCCGGTTGGTACGATTTCTGGACCGGCGAGCGCGTCGATTCTCATCTTCTGCCGCAACCGGTCACGGCCGCTCTCGATCCGGAACAGACAAGTGACCCGAAACAACCGTATGCCGTTCAGGTGGTCCCGCACCTCGATCGCCTGCCCGTCTTCGTTCGCGCCGGATCGATCGTTCCCATGGCGCCCCTTGTCGAAAGCACCGGCGAAACACCCCCAGGCCCGCTCACTCTGCGCGTTTATGTCGGAGATTCTTGCGCAGGCAGTCTCTACCAGGACGACGGCAAGAGCTTTGCCTATAAGCATGGCGCGTATCTGCGGATGAATTTCAGTTGCCGGCTCACCAAGGAAGGCCTGCAACTTAAGCTCGGCCCGCACCAAGGCTCGTATTCCGCATGGTGGAAGGAGATCCACGCGGAAGTCTACGGATTCGCCCCGCGCGACGGTGCAATTGTCTCCATCGACTCGAAACAAACTTCAATCAGGGTCGATCGGGGAGAAAACCGCGCCGGCTTTGTCATTCCCGACGACGGCAACGGCGCCGAGGTGGAAATTCGCTAGACGCATCTCCGGTTTTGTCGCCGCCGCCCGCGCGGCTCTACCGACGTCGGAGCGGTTGTGCTCCGCCGCCTGGCTGGAAGCATCATTCTGGCGCGCGACAACTGCGGGAAAGGGCGTCGCGGGAGGTCAGGTCCTCACATCGCTTTCATTAGCAGGTCTTGTACGGCGCATGGCAAGCGATGCCGCCGTACGATTCAATTCAAAGCCATATTCTCTTACCACGCGCATGACGGCCGTGCGCGTCTCGTCCGTGTGATTGCCCTTGTTATGAAGAACGCGGGAGACGGTGGAGATGGAGACTCCCGCCTTGCGCGCGACCTCTTCAATCGTGATCTTCGCGCCGGAAGAGTGGTGCGTCATATCGGACGGCGCTTCGTCGATCAGTTGCTCGAGAATGCCGTCAAATCGTTCCCATACCGTCTTTCTCTTGATGTGCAGACGCTCGGCAATCTCGCCATCGTTGGCCCCGCTCGCCAGCAGATCCAGCAGTTGTATATCGGAAGCGGAAAGACCCGCTCGCGGCGTGCACTCGACGAAACGAGACGCGATATAGGGCGGCAGGTAGCGCTGGCCGTCCATGGCCGAATGAATTGCCTCCAGCATCTCCTCATCGGAACTCACCTTGAGAAGATAGCCGTCGGCGCCGGCGAGGATGGTTTGATAGATATCTTCGTCGGTTTCAAAAGTTGTCAGAATGATGACCTTCGGCGGAGCGTCCAATTTCTTCACGGCGCGCAGCGTTTCCAGCCCGCTCATCTCCGGCATGCGAAGATCGAGCAGTACGACGTCGACAGGAGATATCTGAATGGCCGCCAGAGCCGCAGCGCCGCCGGCTACGCTTCCGGCCACTGCAAGCTCCGGAAAAGAACTGAGCATGCTTGACAGCCCCGCCCGCACCACCGGGTGATCGTCGACAATCAAGACGCGAATCTCTTTCGACTTAGCCATCGCCGTTCGATCTTTTGTGCCCGTTCTGATTAATATACGACAGAGAAAACAGCCAGAACGGTTCTGTCTTGCAGGCGGCAGCCACCGTGATCCGGGCGCCCGTCCCGTTGCTCTCCACGCGTAACTTCGCGCGAATACTGTCAGCTCGGCGTCGCATGCCGATGAGCCCGAATCCTTCCCCATCCTGGTCGACGGGAAAGCCGCGCCCATCGTCTTCCACCACCATGACCAACTGCGACCGCTGGTAGTCGATGTTGAGTTTCAAACGTTGCGCGTGGCTGTGCTGAACCGCGTTGGCAATCGCCTCCTGTCCGATGCGAAAGAATGCATCCGCAATGCGGACCGGCAGATGCCGGGGCTGCCCGGCGATCTCAGCCTTGAATTGCATCGGGCTTCCCGCCGTCATACGATTTCCCACCTGAGTCAGGGCGTCAGCCAAACCCTGTTTGTCCAGAATCTCCGGCCGCAGCGAAGTGAGGCTGCGCCGGGCTTCGTCGTGGCTATGACGCACCAACTCGCAGGCTTCCTGCAACTCCTCCTTGAGTTTTGCCGCATCCACCTTCTGCTGGTCGCGCAGCGTACGGTTGCGTATGGCACGGAGTTTGAATTCCAACCCGGCAAAGCTTTGCGCCAGGGTGTCGTGCATCTCTTGCGCCAGCCGCTCTCGCTCGCCCAGGACGGCGGCGCGGCGCCGCTCGTCGGCATGACTGTAGAGAAGATGCATGAGAAAGCCAAGCGCGAGCATTCCCACGGCCATGAGTGCCAGATGTTCAGCCGTCCACCACGGCGGGCCCGAGAGCACTTCCAGATCGTCGGGCGATCGCACGATGAGCGCAAAGGGCAGCTTGTTGTCTGTATAGGCAGTTCCGACCAGGCAGATTCCGCGCATGCGGAGCACGCTGCCATTTTTCAACCGGGAAAACCGGATGGCCGTCTCGCGGGAATTTGAGATCGCATAAAACTCCTGTTGTCCGCCGCTGAGATCGAGCCTCACCACCGGGTCCCCGGTCCGCGACTCCGATTCGAGCCTGCCTTCCAGTTCCACAAACATGCCGTCATAGCGCCCCATGGCGGCCTGAAGCGGAGTGATGGAGAGAGCTGGGGCCGGCACTACGCCGGCGATGCTCTGCTCTGAGGCGTTTTCAATGCGCAGGCTTAACCCGTCGAGATGCGCCTCGCCGGCCACCTCCACTTCATCGCCCAGTTTCAATGAAGTGTCCTGGGCGAATAATACCTCCGCTCCGGAAGTCGCATCCTGGATGTAGACATGGGGCGAGGTGAGCGTCACCGTGCCGCTTACGCTCACGTGGACGGGCCGGGAAACGGCCAGCAGGCGAATGCTGCCGATGGGTAGAACCTCTGCATCGGATTTCGTTGAGTTCATCAACAATTCGGCATTGCGGTCGATGCCGTAGGTCCGCGGACTGGGCCCCTGGCTGGTGGGATAGAGAGAAGTCGGCGTCGGCGATCGCGGCGCGGAGGCAAGTTCTCCCAGATCTTTCAGCCGATGTACGGTCACGTTGCGCCAGATGCCGCCGGAACCGACGGCGCGGACGCCGATCTTTCCGGAGCGCGGACATCCGGGATCATAGACCGAGACGTGCGTCCGGTCGCCCGTGTCCAAAGCTGTGGCCGTTGCCTCGATGTTGCAGCCAATGGCGGAGAGAGTGAGACGATACCAGCGGTTGAGGTCGACACCCCCCGGCATGCGAACCGGCGGAAACTCGAGCCAACCGTATTCGGCGCGCCCCACTACCAGGGATTGGTCGTCCATGCGCAGGCCGGCATAGTAACCGTTGTAGGAGTCCACGCCCTCGTCGGGGTCGGTTGCGCGAATGATGAGGCCGGCATCGCCTCGCCCCAGCAGTTGAACCTCTGCTTCCGCCTCGTAATCGGTCCAAAACGGCGACCCGGTGATGAGCTTGGCGCCCCGCTCATCGGAATCGTCGCGCAGGGCGCCATCCACGATACTCCACGTTCCGCCAAACTCCTGCCATTCGCTGAGCCTTCCCTTGGCGAACTGATCGTGATAGGGGAGTCCGCGCACAGGGCTGCGCTGATAAACAAGCGCGGCGACTCCGAGCCCAAGCAGACCGAGCGCCGAAAGCGCGATGGCCTTGATCGCGATGGATCGCCGCGCCCGCATCACTGGAACTCCGCTCTCCAATCGTTGGCGATGAATGGTTTTGTCGCGGGGGCATCCACATTGGCCGCCGTGATCAGGTAGGGCGACAGCTTGATCACCTGGGGATTCCGGCTCTGCCCCTGAGTCAGAAGCTCCATGGCGCGGTATCCCATCTGATAGGTATCTTCGGCAACGAGGGAATCGATCTGATGCAGGCGAACCGCGTTGGCGAGCTCGGCGCTCTGTTGCACGCCGACCACCTTCACCTGATCGGTAAGCCCGCGGCTCTTCAGGGCAAGGTACGCTCCAATGGTTCCTAAAGAGTCGAGCGAAAAGATGGCATTGATCTTGGGATGGGACAAAATCACCTGGCTTGCGATCAGCTCTGCATCGAAGTTGCTGCTCGCGCCGGTGCGGCGCTCCACGATCGCAATTTCCGGAAAGCGCTCTTCCAGCGAGGAGACGAAACTGCGCAGTATGGCCAGCGAGCTCAAAGATTGCGGATCGATGCCGACCACAGCTACTTCGCCCTTTCCCTGCAATACCTCGCCGATTCGAAAAGCGGCCGTGCGACCGGCCATCGCATCGTCGTTCACAACGTAGGAAAGATTCCGCTGCGCCGGAAGCGAAAGAGAAGATCCGACGACCACGGTGGGAACACCCGCCGCCAGAGCCCGCTCCACGGGCACCATCAAGGCTCGCGGTTCATCCGGAGCCAGGATCAGTCCCTTGCATCGCGCGTTAATGGCGCGATCGACCATCTCGATCTGCAGTTGCACGTCGTCTTCGCGCGTGGGCGCATTCCACAGAATATCTACGCCTGCCTTGCGCGCGGCGAACGCGGCGCCCGCATGTTCCGCTTCCCAGAAGGTTGTAGAGGTTGTCCTGGGAATGACTGCGATGACGTCGGACCTGCCGCCGCAGGCCCCAACCGCGAGCAGTCCGGGGCACAGGCACAACAGAGGAACCGGTTTCAAGAACGTTCTGAGGCGGAGCATAATCGGCATGCAATCGGAATCCCGAGGCGCCGAGGCGCCAAAGCTCGACCGAAATCGGCTTGAAAAATTCCCTTGACAAAAATAATTGGGCGAGAGTAGCTTCCTGTCAAGGTTATTGGAAGCGCTTACACAGGCGCAAACCAAAGGGCTTCTCGGGAAGCCCTTTTCTAGCGCGGACTGTGGAAGCGCTTCCGCAACCCCCGCACGCAAACGCGCCGAGGGTAGGGAACGCCCCGGGAGAAGGTTTCGTTCCTGGCGTTCTTGTCTTGGCTGTAAATGTTTACATGGACCGGCCGCGTGGTTCCCCACACACCGCCGGCAAAGTACAGCTTCGATCCGATTTTCATGGAGGAGGTCGCATGAAACACAGTGCATGGCAGCCAAAGTCGTGGCCGATGCCGGTTGCGAAACACTTCGGAGGGGCGCTTCTGGCCGCATTGCTCACCGCCTGCCTCTGCAGCGCAAACATCGCTCGCGCCCAGGGCATCACCACCAGTCAGATCAATGGAACCGTCACCGACAGCAGCGGCGCGGTTGTGCCCGGGGCCAGCGTCACGGTAACCAACTCCGCCACCGGCGTTGAGTATCACGTGATGACGGACGACCTGGGCGGTTATCACGTCACCGACCTGCTCCCCGGAACCTACACGATGGCGGTGACCAAATCCGGATTTGCAACCCAGCAGACTCAGCCTTTCACGCTCATCGTCGGCCAATTGTTCCAGCAGAACGTGATCCTGGGGGTCGGCAAGGCCGAGCAAACTATTTCGGTCAACGCCGCGGCATTGCTGCTCAACACCGAATCTTCCCACGACCAGCAGCTCATTGAGAGCCAGCAGATTGACGATATGCCTCTGAATGGCCGCGATTATCTGCAACTGGCGCAGCTTGACGCCGGTGTGGTGCCCGTCTCCGGGGTCGCCGGTATCAGCTCTCCCGCATCCTCCTGGGCCTCGGACTCCGGCGTGGTGGCGGTCGACGTTAGCGGCCTGCGGGAAGACGATAACAGCTACCTGTACGACGGAATCGAGACGCGCAATTTCTGGTATGGCGCGGTGGGTCTGCAGCCGGATCCGGATATGGTTCAGGAATTCGTGATGATCAACTCCGACGCCCCCGCTCAATACGGCGCAGGCGGCGCTTTTGTCAGCGTCGTCACGCGGTCCGGCACCAACCAGTTTCACGGAACCGCGTACGAGTATCTTCGCAACAATGACTTCGACGCCAGGAATTATTTCGATGTCACCTCGAGTGCCCCGCCCTTCCACCAGAATCAGTTCGGGGCAAGTGTGGGAGGACCCATCAAGAGGAACCAGCTCTTCTTCTTCGGCAACTACGAAGGTTTCCGCCAGCTCGTGCCCAGCGACGATTACAATCTGGTTCCCAACGGCAACCAGGAAAGCGGCAACTTCAGCGCGGACACGCAACAACTTTACAATCCCTACATCCAGGATGCGGCCTCGCCGACCGGCTATGCGCCGCTCATGGGCAATCAGGTGCCCAGCACCTATTTCAGCGCCATCGGTCAGAAGATCCTGGCGCTCTATCCGGGATCGAATGGCTCCTATTTGAACGGCGCCGCCAATTACTTCAACGTCGCGACCACAGTCAATAACTGGAATCAGTTCAGCGGCCGGATCGACTACACGATCTCGCCCACGAACACGGTCTTCGGCCGCTATACCGGCGAATATCAAACCGCGGTCGGGCCCGGCATGACCCCATACAACAGTCAAACCTTCCCTTCCTCGCCGAAGAATTTGGCGATCGGATGGACGCACGTCTTTTCTCCCCGCCTGGTCAACAATGTTCGCTATGGCTGGTCTCACACGGCCGTCGGCCTTGAGCGGTCGGATGGCTACAATACTTCCCTTGCCAACCCACTGGGACTGGTGGACGAAGAGGATCAGCCCGGCTCCGACGGCCCTCCCCAAATTGGCGTGAATGGATATGGCAATCCCGGGTCCACCAACGGCACCGATCTCGTGCGAGAAGGTTTGAACATGTGGACGGAATCCCTGATGTTCCAAAAGGGAAAACATCAGCTGACGACCGGCCTGGACATCCGCTACGAGCCGGCGTATCTCTACGAAGACTGGTCGGCCACGTCGATCGGTTTCAATGGAGCGTACACCGGAGACCCGGTCGCCGACCTGTTGATGGGCGTACCGGATACAACCCGGACATCGTTAGGCGGTCCCACGATGAATTTGCGGGTGTGGTACCAGGCCTACTACGTTCAGGACAACGACAAAATCAGCCGCAAGCTGACCCTGAACTATGGATTACGCTGGGAGCATCGCTCGCCTGCGATCGAGGCCAACAATCGGGTGGGCAGCTTCGACGTGGCCACCGGCCAGGATCTGACCTACCCCGCCACCAGCGTTCTGGGGCTCGGGCGGAATATGGTCAAGCCGGTGTGGACCAACTGGGCGCCACGGTTCGGCTTCAACTTCTTCCCCTCCGACAAGCTGAATGTCGACGTCAAGGGCGGATTCGGGATGTATTATTTGCAGGCCAATATCAACCAATATGAAGTTGAAGTCGACACCACCCAGCTTTACGAGGTCGACTACTTCAATAATCCCGCGGTCGGCCAGCCCCTTGCCTTTAACCTCGATGGCACGCATGGTCTGCCGGGAATGTTCTCAACCGCGATGACCAATGGAAACTTCTCTGGAGGCGGTCCCACGGTTTCGTTCATCCAGCCGAACGCTCCCACACCTTACGCTTACGAGTGGAATCTGACCATCGACAAAACCGTCAGGGACTGGCTCTTCGAAGCTGCCTATGTGGGAACCTCGGAGCGGCACTACGAGGAGCGCAACGAGATCGACCCGCTCAATACCAGCGGCATTCCAATTCTCTATGACACTTGCGGGCCAAACCACAATATCGGCTGCTATAGCGGCGTCCAGGAAAACCAGCTCACCGGGACCTCGAACTACGACGCACTGGTAGCCCGTGCGGAAAAGCGGTTCAGCTCCGGATTCTCAACCGCGGTCAACTACACGTTGTCCAAGTGCCTGGGCACGCCGTATCAGGATGAATTCACTTGGCACGTCGACATGCATCTCGACTACAGCCACTGCACAGAAGATATCAACGATATCTTCACGGCGAACGGCATCTATGAGCTGCCCTTCGGGCACGGCAAGGCGTTCCTCAACACCGGCACGGCTGCCGATGAGATTGCCGGCGGCTGGAAACTGGCGGGCATCGCGACACTGCGCACCGGTCCCTGGACCACGTTGGGCAGTCAGCAGAACATCGGCTTCTTCGATGGCGCGCTGCCTAACCTGAGTGGTCCCATCAATAACCATTCCCTGCATGCGGGTTTGGGCAGAAATGGCAGGCTCGGACCGTATATCAACACCCAAAATGCAGTGAACCTCACCGCCATAGGCGTGCAGGGCAGCTCGGGAACGCACAATGTGCAGAACCCCGGCTATCAGGATTACGACATTTCGGCTTACAAGAGCTGGAGGTTCGGCGAAAAGCCAAACCTGACCTTCCGCGCAGACTTTTTCAATATGTTCAATCGCGTCAATTTCCAATCCATCAGCACTTACGACCTCGCGACCAATTTCGGCGATGTTTCCAGCGCTTATCCTGCGCGCGAGATCCAGCTGAGCCTGCGGTTTGCTTTCTGATCTTATGGTGAATTGCAATCTGTGGTTTAAGCCAAGGCCCTCCCTTCCCGCCATCCTCGCGGTCAGCTTTCTGCTGGCCGCCGGGACTGCGGATCGGGTCACGGCCGAGGCGTCGCCGCAGGTTCATTCCAATCCCAGCCGGATCTGCCCCGCCGCCGGCGAGTTGGACCGGACCCTGGGCGAAGCCAGCAACCTGATGGAGCAATCGCGCTTCCAGGATGCCATCGCCTTGCTCCAGCCGGCCTCCGCCGGGAATTGCAACCCGCGCGTCAGCCTGCTGTTGGCTGCGGCTCTGGAAGGAGGAGGTGACACACCGGCGGCGACAACGGCGCTTGAGCACGCTCACTCTGTCTGGCCGGCCAATAATAGCGTTGCCGCTTCTCTGGCGCGAATCTATTTAGCCAACGGGCAGAACGGCAAGGCTCTCCAGGCGCTGGCCCGCTTTCATGCCACCGCCCAAACGCCCGGGCAGGAGATGGAAATGGCGGTGGTTGTGTACCTCGCCGCACAGAGGCTTGTCTCCGCGCAGAAAATCGCTGAGCAGAATTACAAATACTACCCATCGGTGCATTCATTGCTGCTGCTTGCCAATACCCTGCAGATGCAGGGGCGCTACCCGGATGTCAACCGTCTCCTCGGAGCCCAGCGGGCAATGTACGCTGACTCGCCGGACTTTCTTGTCACCCTGGCTGAAAGCGAATTCGACGCTTCCATCTTTCTTGCGGCGCGCCAGGACCTGCAGCGCGCCATCTCTCTGAATCCTGGAATGTATCAGGCGCACTACCTGCTGGGCAACGTGCTCGCCAAAGCGAATGACACGGAGGGTGCGATTGCCGAATATCGCCGCGCCATCGAGCTTGCTCCCGAACAGCCGCGAACTTATTATCAGCTGGCCCTCGTCCTGCGCGCCAAACAGGACGATGCCGGCGAACAGCATATCCTCGAGCAGGCGCTGGCAGCCGACAATCAGTACGCTCCCGCGCACTGCGAAATGGGCAGAATCCTTCTCGAAGACCATCGCCCGGCGGATGCGGTGGTGCACCTGCTTGCAGCCGTCCAATACAATCCCCGGTCTGAAGAGGCCTATTTCCTTCTCGCCCGTGCCTACGCGGCATTGGGCGACAGGGATAAAAGCAACGCAATGGTGAAGCGTCTCGAGGCTGTGCGGCAAGAGAACCGTCCGGGACCCAATAATCGAGCAGCAAGGGTTTCAATCGCCGAGCCATCGACGAGCCAGTGATCGGAGAGATGGGTATCGCTGGGGGACGGGAATCGAAAGTTTGTGGCCGCTGCAGGGTCAGGCAGGCTGGATTCGATACTCTCCCTCTCGCAGGCCTGAAACCAGGAAAGAGTGCCAATACCATGAAGTTGATTCTTTCAGCGGGGTTTCTGCGTTTATTCCGTGCCGTGCCGATCTGCCTTGGGCTTGCGCTGCTTTGCGCCTCGCTGCGCGCTCAGAGTGCACGGTGGTCCGAGGAGCGCGCCAATGCGTGGTATGCCCAGCAGCCGTGGCCCGTCGGCGCGAACTTTCTTCCCTCCAATGCGATCAACGAGCTGGAGATGTGGCAGGCCGATACCTTCGATCCCAAGACCATCGATCGCGAGCTCGGCTATGCCGAAGGCATCGGCATGAACACCATGCGCGTTTTTCTGCATAACCTGGTCTGGGAGCAGGACCCCAAGGGATTTGACAGCCGCATCGACACTTTCCTCACCATCGCCGCCAGGCATCACATCCGTCCTATCTTTGTTCTCCTCGATTCCTGCTGGGACCCCTATCCAAAGCTCGGACCGCAGCATCCGCCCATTCCCGGCGTGCATAACTCCGGCTGGGTCCAGGCGCCCGGCGCAAAAATTCTTGCCGACCCTGCGCAGTACCCGCGCATCGAGAACTACGTGAAGGGCGTGATCGGCGCCTTTGCCGACGATCCGCGCATTCTTGCCTGGGATCTATGGAACGAGCCCGACAACAGGAACGAGATCGCCTATGGCTCTGTTGAGCTGAAAAATAAGGTCGCAATCGTCGAAAAACTGCTCCCTGAGGTATTCCAATGGGCGAGAGACGCCCATCCAAGTCAGCCGTTGACGAGCGGCCTCTGGTCAGGAGACTGGTCGAGCCGGGAAGTCATGAATCCGATTGCCCGCATTCAGTCGGAGGAATCGGACATCATCACCTTCCACAACTACGCCTGGCCTGAAGACTTCGAGCGGCGAATCAAAGAGCTGCAACAGTTTCACCGCCCCATCATTTGCACGGAGTACATGGCCCGCAGCGCAGGAAGTCTGATCGATACCATCTTGCCCATCGCCGAAAGATACAAGGTGGGTGCCATCAACTGGGGACTCGTGGCGGGAAAAATGCAGACATACCTTCCCTGGGATTCATGGCAGCGTCCTTACGTGACGATCTCTCCCACGGTATGGTTCCACGACATCTTCTATCCGGACGGGAGACCCTACCGCAGGTACGAGGTCGACCTCATCCGCCAGCTGACGTCGCAAGCGATGGCTTCCGATCGAGAGACAGGAAGCGGATTGCACTCCGCGCACCCATAAGAAAATCGCCGCTGCGGGACCTTGATGCGAGCCTTCTCCTGTTGGCGGTCCGGTTGTTGGCCTGCCCGCTTGCCGCCTTGCCGTTGAACTATCTTGTGAACCATTGCGGATCCTCTGCGGCCGCAGCACCTGAACCTCTTCACCCTGCTTTCCACCAGCGAGTCATCTCCGTTGTGATAGGCCGCCGCCGCGTAGCCGTGGACCGTCTGGCAATCGTGGTAATCGTTGAAAGACGAGACACAGGTCGCGATCGGCTCACGCTCGCCGGGCGTGAGCGTGTGCTCGGAGCGAAGCAGGATTTTGGCAAGCTGGCGCAGAGGCCCCGCTGTTTCCGGGCGAAAGACCATGGGACCGCGGATGCCCGGAACTCCCGGTTCCAGACGAATGTGGGGCATATCCATTCCGCACCATACGGGACAAAGACAGGCGAGTCCTGCGCCGGAAGGATGAGCAATTTATCCGCCTTTAGGCGGGTAGCCGTGTTTCAACGCGCCGCGTAGGATGGTTGCTTGCATGGAATCGCGCAGGCAAATCGGCTCGGCCCCCGCGGCAAACTCCTCTGATCACCCCGGCACATCTGCGGAAGAAAGCCTGCGCTATCCGGGCTGGCGAGTGGTTTTCATCTGCCAGATCGGCGTACTGTCGGGCATCGCCACCATTTTCTTCACCCTGTTCACGCTCTTTATCAAGCCCTGGCAGCATGACTTTGGATGGAACAGGGAGCAGATATCGCAGGCATTCACCCTTGCGGCCATATCTGTCGCAATCTGCTCACCGGGGATGGGCAGGCTGTTGGACCGATTTGAGCCGCGCAAGCTCATTGCCGGGATGATGATCGCTTTCGGGCTGGGATTTGCTTCGCTCGCCGGCCTGACTCCGAACCTGGGGCGTTTCGAAGCGACCGCCGTGTTTATCGGCATTGCGGGCACCGGGACTTACCAGTTGGGCTACGCGCGCATCGTGGCCAGTTGGTTTGAGCGCCGTCTGGGCGTGGCCCTGTCGATCGTGGTGGCCGGCTCGGGCGTGGGTTCGCTCTTCATTCCGCCTCTGGTGCAGCACTTCATCACCGTCCACGGATGGCGCACCACCATCCTGATCCTGTCGATCTTGCCCCTGCTGGTCGGAGCGCCGCTGACGTTCTTCTTCGCTCCATCGCCCCGCACCCTCCTTGCGCCCAAGACCTCCCATTCTCAACCCGGCTCGGCTATCGGGCTGTCCTGGCGGCAGGCCCTCGTCACTCGGGCCTTCTGGTTGATCGTTCTGGGAGTCGGCTGCATGGCGCTCGGCGAAAATGGAGTGCTTGTGCATTTGGCGCCCATGTTGAGCGATCGCGGCATCAAGGTGGAAGACGCTGCCTTGATCGTCTCCATCCTCGGCGGCTCGGCCGTGGCGGGGCGCCTGCTGCTCGGCTGGGTTCTGGACTACCTGGAGGGCGCCCGCATTGCCATGGGAGCGATGCTTCTTGCCGCCGGCGGAATTTTCCTTCTCGGCCAGGCGCGGACCTTTCATGCCGCCGCGCTGGCCGCGCTGGTCGTGGGGCTGGGGATGGGCTGCGAATACGACCTGATCCCCTACATGTTCAAGCGCTACTTTGGCATGCGGTCGTTCTCCACGCTGTACGGGCTCTCCTACAGCGTGTACGCCGTCTTTGGAGGAACCGCGCCCCTGCTGCTCGGGTATGTCTACGACGCCACCGGATCCTATACGCGCATCCTGACCATGTTTTCTGTTGTCGCCGCATCCGTAGCCCTGGCGATGCTCACATTGCCTGCCTACCGTTTTGCCGCGTCGTCACCCGATGCCTTTGAATCCCTTCCCCTCGATAAGGAGGCAGCCGTTGAAAGCAATTGAGCAGCAACCGATGTATCTTCGCGAGGTCGAGGCAAACCCGCAGTCCAGCCCCTATGCCGATTTGATTCACATCGCCACCGCCGCCGGCCGCGAATACTGGCAGATTTGGCATCTGTTTGCCTTCCGGCCGGAAGTTACGTCCCACCTCGCGAGCTTTACCGAAGGGGTGATGCGCTCTCCGTCGTCGCTCAGTCTGGGACTGCGCGAGCTGATCGCAGCCTACACTTCCTGGATCAACGAGTGCCCGTTTTGCTGGAAAGCGCACAGTGCCGTGGCTGCGGAACTGCTGGGCAGCGAAGAACGGGTGCGCGCCGTTCTCGACGATCTTGAGTCTGCGCCCTTGCCGGAGAAAGACAAAGCGCTCCTGCGCTTTGCCGCAAAGATCACGAAGCATCTGCCGGAAATGAGCCGGAAGGACGTGGACGACCTGCACGCGCAAGGCTGGGCAGATGAGGCTGTTTACTTCACCATCCTCGTCGTCTCTCTGTTCAATTTCTACAACCGCTGGGTTACCACCTCAGGCGTGCATCCCGTTTCTGAGGAAGCGCACCGCTCCCACGGCAAGCGCCTTGCGCTCAGCGGTTACGAGCCGAAACACAGACTCGAAGGCATGCAGAACGCTTTGTCGGGATATTGAGGTTGCGGCCGGCTGCCCGGGCTCTGCCGGCAAACACTTACCCCGCAGCCTTCTTCTCGATCTTCGCCCACGAATCCTTGAGCGCCAGCGTGCGGTTAAACACCAGCCCTCCCGGCGTCGAGTCAGGATCCACGCAGAAGTAGCCCACGCGCTCAAACTGGAATCGCTCTCCGGCCACGGCGCCCGCAAGCGAGGGCTCGATCTTCGCATCGCTCACAATTTCCAGTGAGCGGGGATTCAGATTGTCGAGAAAGCTTCCGCCCTCCTTCACGTCGCCGGGATCGGGATTCGCGAACAGTTTCTCGTAAAGCCGCACCTCCGCTGAAAGCGCGTGCCTCTGCGACACCCAGTGGATCGTCGACTTCACCTTGCGCCCGTCGGGCGAATTGCCGCCGCGGCTCGCAGGATCGTAGGTGCAGTGCACCTCCACCGGATTCCCCGCGGCGTCCTTCACTACGCTCCGCGCGGTCACAAAGTAGGCGTTGCGCAGCCGCACCTCCTTGCCCGGTGAAAGCCGGTAATACTTCGGCGGAGGCGTCTCGCGAAAATCGTCCTGCTCAATCAGGAGCTCGCGGCTGAACGGCACCTTGCGCGTCCCCGCCGTCGCGTCCTCGGGATTGTTCGCCACTTCCACCTCTTCCGTCTGACCCTCCGGATAGTTGTCGATCACCAGCTTGAGCGGCCGCAGCACCGCCATCGCCCGCGCCGCGCGCCGGTTCAGGTCATCGCGCTGAAAATGCTCGAGCATCTCGATGTCCACGATGCCGGTCGTCCGCGTGGCGCCCAGTGAGGCCACAAAGGCGCGAATCGCCTCCGGCGTAAACCCGCGCCGCCGGATACCGCTCAGCGTGGGCATGCGCGGATCGTCCCACCCGCGCACGTGCCCCTCCTCGACCAGTTGCAGCAGCCGGCGCTTGGAGAGCAGCGTGTACGTCAGGTTGAGCCGGTCGAACTCAATCTGTTGCGAGGGAAAGATGCCCAGCTGGGCGATATACCACTTGTAGAGCGGCTGGTGGTCCGCAAACTCGAGCGTGCACATCGAGTGCGTCACCTTCTCGATCGAATCCGACTGCCCGTGCGCGAAGTCGTACATGGGGTAGATGCACCACGCGTCGCCGGTGCGGTGATGCGTGGCGTGCAGGATGCGGTACATCACCGGATCGCGCAGGTTCAGGTTGGGCGAGGCCATGTCGATCTTGGCGCGCAGCACGCGCGAGCCGTCGGGAAACTCACCCGCCTTCATGCGCTCGAAAAGGTCAAGGTTTTCTTCGACCGCCCGGATGCGATAGGGGCTGTCTCGTCCCGGTTCGGTCAGCGTGCCGCGGTAGCGGCGAATCTCCTCGGCCGAGAGATCGTCCACATACGCCTTGCCTGCCTTGATGAGCTGCAACGCCCACTCGTAGAGCTGCCCGAAATAATCCGACGCATAGCGGAGCTTCTCCCATTCGAAGCCCAGCCAGCGCACGTCCTTCATGATCGATTCGACGTATTCCGTCTCTTCCTTCTCGGGATTCGTATCGTCGAAGCGCAG
>JASHTS010000147.1 GCA_030040425.1 Acidobacteriaceae bacterium
CATCGCCGAAGGCCCGGTGCTCTACCATGCCGGCGATACCGCGGTCTTCGGCGATATGGAGCTGATCCGCGATCTCTACCGGCCCAGCATCGCCATGCTGCCCATCGGCGGCCACTACACCATGGGTCCCAAGGAGGCCGCGCTGGCCGTGCGCTTTATCGCGCCCAAGGTCGTCCTGCCCATTCACTTCGGCACTTTTCCGCCGCTCAAAGGCACGCCGGAGCAGCTGGCGGCCCAGGTCGATCCCGGCGTCAAAGTAGTGAACTGGAAGCCCGGCGAGGTCTACGAAGCCTGAAAGGGCAGGGAACAGGAGAGCAAGGGGCAAGGGAGCAAGGGAACAGGGACCTGAAATCTGAAATCAGAAACAGCGATCGAGGCATTCTAGTGCGTCTTTGACTGCGATTTCGCGAGTTTGTGCGCGCTGGGAACGCCCGTGTCTCCCTGCTCCCGCTCCCTTGGTCTCTCGGTCTCTCTGATCCCTGTTCCCTGACCCCTGTCTTACTGATCCCGCGTCTGTTTCACCGCCCGCTGCGTCTGCCGCAACTCCGTTGTCCCGGAGGAATCCTGGTTCCCGTAGCGCAGCTTTCCGCCCGATTCGGCGGCGTGCACGTTGCGCAGGTCGCGCAAAATCTCCGCCTTCTCCCGCGCGTACTGGCCGGCCAGGCGCGTCAGCGCGTAGGTCACGATGTCGCTGTGGTGCAGGTCGCCTGCCGAGGGGTCGCGGCGCATGTTCAGCCACAGACGGTGCACCAGCTGCACGTCGTCGGGACTGAGCGTCGGCGCGTGCGGACCGATGAAGAAAACCCGCGCACTGCCGTCCGGGCCAACCACATAATAGTTGAACTGTCGCTTGGGATCGGGCAACGCCTCCCAGGCCTGCCCCATGTGAAAAGCCTGGTCCTCGGGAGTCATCGAGCTCGAGACTCCGGAAACCACCGAATCCACCTCCAGGGAATTGGCGCCCTGCGCCAGCGCCGCAAAGATGTCGCCCGCAGGCACCACCAGCAGCGACACTTTTTTCCCGAAGCTTTCGGCCACGGAGACGGCCTTGGTAAAAATGGTCTGCTCGTGCTCGCTGAACGTCTGCTGCTCCGCGCTCAGGAATTCAGGTCCGCCCATGCCCACCAGGCGCACGCTCATCACCACCACGTCTTTATCGTCGGTATTGGTGCGCCCCAGCGTCCATTTGAGCGCGATCGGATTCGAGGGATCGCGCATGGTCACCATGGTGCCGCCCGGCCGGATCGCCGCCGACTCGCGGCTCACTTTTTCCTGGTGCTCGAGCTGGAAGTGGTCCTTCATCTGCCGCGCGGTCTGCTCGTGCTTTTGCAGGTTCTTGCGCTCGGAGATGGTGAAGACGATGAAGAATGTCGCCGCAAATGCCACGCCGCTCACCGTCGCCACCGATTTGGTGAACAGGTTGGTGGTGGCCGTGGCCAGCAGCACCATAAATACGGAAACCAGTCCTACGGGAATCTCGGTCTTGCCGATGCGGATGTTCGGCGGCACCTTCCATCCCCGCTCGCCGTGGTATTTCCATCGCAGCACCAGCATGGCCAGGTTGTTGAACGTGAACGACCAGATCACGCCGAAGGCATACGCCTCACCCAGCGTATCCACGTCGCCGCGGCTGGCGATGATGGTGATCATCTGCAGGATGAAAACCAGGTTCACGATGCGATGGCTGGTACCGTATTTCTTGTGCGGCATGCGGAACCAGTCCGTCAGCACGCCGTCCTCGGCCACGCGCATCAGCACGCCGGTCGAGCCGATGATGGAGGTGTTGATGGCTCCCGAGAGAATCAGGAAGCCCACCAGCACCACGAAGATGCGGAAGACGATACGCCAGAAGAGCGGCCCCACCATATACATGGCCAGACCGGCAATGAGGTTGTCCTGGTAGACATGCACCCGCGGCTCGGTGGGAATCAGCATGGAAGCCAGCAGCGTGGCGCCTCCGGTAAAGATCAGGCTGTAGATCGCGATCACGATCGCCGCCCGCTTCAGGTTCTTCAGCTTCGGGTACTCGATCTCGCGATTCACCTGCGCCAGGCTCTCTTCGCCGCTCATGGCCAGGATGGAGTGCCCGAAGGCCATCAGAATGCCGAACAGGCCGAAGATGGGCAGACCGTGTCCGCTCAGAAAGCCCAGCGCATCGGGGCTGAAATGCAGGTGCTCCGGAATGGGCGAGGGCGGCAGGTGGACGCCGCGCACGAACACCGAGTAAGTGCCCCAGATCATCAGGATCACCACCATCACGGTGGTAATTTCCATCACCCGCAGCGCCTTGCCGCTCGACTCCTCAATGCCCTTGATGTTTTGCCACCAGTAGTAGATGGTCACCAGCGCGGCAAACAGCGCCGAGGTGTAATCCATGTTGAAATAGCGCGGCTCGCCGCTCGGTGTCATCAGCGCCGCCGGCAGCCAATGGCTCTGGTTGGCCTGCATCATCAGCTCGTTCATCAGGCCGGTGATGTACTGCCCCGCGGAAACGCCCGAAATCGGTCCGGTGAGGATGTAATCGAACATCAGCGCGGAGACGCTGAGTTTGGCGAAGGTGCCGCCGAGAGCCTCCTTCACCACGCGGTAGACGCCGCCGCGGGTGAACATGGAGCAGCTTTCCACGTACACCGCGCGCACGGCAAAGCTGAACAGCATGATGCCCAGAATGAACCACGGCGCAGCCGCGCCCACCGCGTGCTCGGCGATGCCGCCGGCATAGAAGGCGGATGAGCCCAGATCGTTGAGAACAATGGCGGCCGCACGCCAGAAGGAGATGAATGTGAGCATCACGGAAGATGCCACAATCAGTCGTACGCGGTTAGGTGGAGGCGCAACGGTCGTGCGGTTCGATGCCATCGCAAAAATGCCGGCACAAGGCGGCCGGCTTCGAGAAATCCCCTCAGGCGAAACCTCCGCCCTGCGCTGAGTGTAAGTCTGAAAATATCGAGTGTCAACAAAATATTA